>JAOZTP010000136.1 GCA_029939135.1 Desulfobacterales bacterium | reverse complement strand
ATATATCTTCCGATTCGCTTAATTTGCCTTGAAGCTTTAGGACTTCTGCAAGCCCATTTCTGCATATCGCATCCTTCGGGAAGTCTTTCATAGTTTTCCGATATATATCTTCCGATTCGCTTAATTTGCCTTGAAGCTTTAGGACTTCTGCAAGCCCTGTTCTGCATACCGCATCCTTCGGGAAGTCTTCCATAGTTTCCCGATATATCGCCTCTGCAAGGTCTAATGGATAAGATTCGGCAAGAAGCTTTGCAAGATTATTTTTTATAAAATCATCTTCAGGAAATTTTCTTTTTGCTTTCCATAATATACTTTCAGCCTTTTTATACTCCTTTTTTTGTTTGCAAATATTGGATTTAAGCAGCCATATATAAGGATCGTAAGGCTGCCATAAATACGCCTCTTCGGCAAGTTTTTCGGCTATGTTAATATTTATTTTCAAAAGAGCGGAGGCTATTTGGTGAAACGCTTTTACAAGATTTTCGGAATAACCTGTTTCCATTGCATAATCTACGCTTTTTTCAATAAAATTGTTAAGCTGTTTTATTTTCGTCCGATCTTTTTTTAACAGATTAATTATTCTGTCGGTCTCCTGTTTATTAGGATACTCTTTTTGTGTGTTTTTTTGCGAATTTAAGCTTTTATGAAAATTCGGAAGAATAGGGTTAAGCCATTTTACCGCAATATTGCCTTGTTCGGCTTTTGCCAAAGGTAGAAAACGCTTAATCCAATACTGTTCCGTTCTCGGATAAAGCCCCATAATAGAGGATAATTTTAATGTCCAAAACTTTTTTGTATTTTTAAGATTATGAGGCTGATTTTTTTTAAGAGCTTTTGCCAAATCAAAAAAACCTTTTAATACTAATTCGCTAATATCGCCGGGCGGTTTGCCGTTTTTGTCCGGCATTGTTCTAATTCCAAGTATGGCAATAGAGGTATAATCAATAGGCATGTTTTCTTGCATGTTTGTAATTTTTAGCCATAAAGAGATAAGGCTTTGATCTTTTTGCCCGCGGGCAAGCATTCTTAATAAAGCGCTTTCAGGGTCGGAGCTTGTTCCTTTGTATAAACTTTTAAGCCAGCTTCTATCCTGTAGATATTTTTTACGGGTAGCCTCATAAGATCGATTAAGTTTCAACCTGTCTATTGTTATAAATACTTCGGACAAGAGGGCAGCCCAGCGGGAAAGAGGCATTGAAGAGGGAACTTTTTCCCAATTTTCTTCAAGCCATCGGCTTATTGTATTATCTAACTCTTCGGTTTGACTTGTGGGGCTTGTATGGAAGATACGGAATAATATTTCATTTAATTTATTTCTGCTAAGCGCGCCTATGTGTACGCGGCGCATAAGCAGATTATCCAAAGAGGTTAAAGGCTCTTTTTTAAAAGCGTTTTTCCATTTTATAATATTTGGGTTTTTGCTTTCCGATTTTTTATTGTTATGTTCCATTTTTTCTATTTATAATAGTTACAATATTTATTTTATATTGATTTCATTTATATTTTTTAATTTATTTTTAACAAGGTTTAAGTGAAACCCTCTAATATCTTCGCTTGTTCCCGCAGGCGAAGAATCTATTTCGCCTATGCGGTAAATATGAGTATCTTTATATTCTATAAAGCTATGGAGTATCTCTTTGTTAAAATAGTATTTGGATTCGGTTTTTACGCTAAGGTTTAATGTTTGTCCTTCTTCTGAACTTAAACTTGTGGGAAAAAAGAACTCGGAAAAACCGGAATCAAGAACCGTAGGTATGGAAAACCGATTATTTTTTTGATCATCTGAAACGTCGGAAACTCTGTATCGCAGAAGCAGAACAGGAATGGTTTCTCCTTTTTCAGGGTCATAATGCCCTAATCCCAGTCTGTCTCTTAATTGGTTTGCCCAGTCAACCTCTTTATTTTCAAATATATCTTTTATTTCTCCCCAAAAGCCTGCAAATATCGGGCGTTTATCTCTTTTTAAATTCCAAGAATCCAAAAAATCTTGCAAGGTTTTATCTCCATTATTTTGGGAAGGCGGCTTGTTCTGTTCGGAAACTTTTTTTAATATATCTCGTAAAGCGGCTTCCTCTTCTTTAAAATCGGTTAAAGATATTGCGTCGTTTAAGCTTTCCAGCCTTACCAAATATTGATTTTTATCTATTTTGTTTAACAGGTTTATTTTGTTTGTATCTGTAAAGGTTTCCGGCAGTTTCTTGTTGTTTTGTTGTATATATATTTTTTTATGAAGATAGTTGTAATGAGCAAACTCCCAGTTTTCTGATTTGTTATTTTTATTTTTAATAGTTTCGGAATAAACCTGTTCCCGCTCATTTTGCAATCTTTCTTCCAAAATAAAATTTTGAGCGATAAAACGGCTTGTATCCTCGGAAGCCGCTATATTTTTTAGGTTATTATAAAAGTTTTTATTTTTTTTAAATGCCATTTTTTATCCCGAATATGTTTTTAAATTAAGTATTAAACCTGTTTTATTTTTTTTTCAAGTTAAAAAAAGCTTATCGCTTAATCTAACAAATTCTTCTATTGTAAGGGTTTCGCCGCGGCGGGTTGGGTCTATTTTTGTATCTTGAAGCGCTTTTATACAGATTTCCGGCTCTATGTTTAAAACGCCGCTTTTTGTAAGGGTGTTTTTTAGATTTTTACGGCGTTGGGCAAAGGCTGCTTTTATTACGGTAAATAGAAATTTTTCGTTTAATGCTTTTACGGGAGGGGAGGCAAAAAAATCTATTTTTATAACGGTGGAGTCCACTTTTGGCTTCGGATAAAAAAGGTGAGATTCCACATTGCAAAGTTTGGTTATAACGCCGCAGTAATTGAGCATTGCGGTAAGCCTGCCGTAATCTTTTGTTTTCGGGGGGGCAAGAAGTCTTTGGACGGTTTCTTTTTGCAGCATAATAACCGCTTTTTTTATTATGTTTCGGTTGTTTATAAGTTGCACTATTATTTGAGAGGATATTTTATACGGCAGATTGCCTATTACCGTAATTTTTTTTTTGTTTTTATAAAGGCTGTTTATATCAAAGCGTAATATATCGGCGTTGATTAATTCTATATTTGAAACGTCTCTTTCTATGATTTGGCTGTTTAATATATTTATAAGTTTTGTATCTTTTTCTACGGCGTAAACTTTTTTAACTTTGGATGCGATGGAAAAGGTAAGCCCTCCGAGTCCGGGTCCTATTTCAAGTATGGCGTCTTCGGGCGGAAGTTCCGCTTTTTTTATTATCATTTTTGATGTGGATGGGTCCGTTAAAAAATTTTGTCCTAAATTTTTATTCGGCTTTACTTTATATTGAAAAACGGGTTTTAAAACTGACGTCATTTTTTTGTATGTCTCTTATATTTTTATTTTGCTTGAAGGAATTTCTCATAGCTGCGCTCGTCGAAATGACAAATAAAAACAAAGCGTCTGTCATTTCGAGCGAAGCAAGAAATTTCTCTATTAATTGCAATAACCATCCTTTTTTGTATCTATAATATAGTTATGGGCGTTTTCTCCATTTATAATTATTCTTTTTTTTCTCTAATTAATTGGAGGTTTCTTATTTTTATAAATACTTTTTTTGTTATAAAGTAGGCGATAAAAGCCGGTATTATTCCGAGTATTGCGCCTCCGGCAAACATTGCTGCTGCTATATCGGCTCCGCAACTAATCATTTCGGCAGAGCTTATTTTTTTTATATTCAAAGCGGAAATATTTTTTGAAAATAGCGAGCTTATTTTATAGCTTCCCCAATATATAAAGGGTATGGTTAAAGGGTTGCTGAATAAGGAGCCTATTGCGGCGGCGGCTTTGCTTGCTTTGAGTATAAAGGCAAGCCCTATTGCAAAAAAGGTTTGCAAGGGAAATGTGGGGGTTATCGCTATAAAAACTCCGGCAGCCATGCCTAAAGCTATATAATGCGGGTCTCCTTGCAGGTTTTTTATTTTTTTTTTAAGTTTTTCAAGGTAGTTTTTCAAATGGTTTTATCCGCCTATTGCAGACATTTGCCCGCATGCGCTTATTGCTTGATTTACAGCGGTTAGATTGTGTTTTTGCGGTTTTTTAGATACTGCGTTTAATATTACCTTTGTAATTTCGTCGTCCGAAGCTCCGGCTCGCATTAAGCTTGCCAGATCGGTTTCTTCCGGCGAAAGAAGGCAGGTTCTAATAGTTCCTTTTGCGGTTAATCTTAATCTGTTACAATTTTCGCAAAAATGGGCGCTTATGGGAGATATAAAACCTATTTCTCCTTTTGCTCCGTCTAATTTATAGAGTTTTGCGGGTCCGGCATTTTTATCCGGTTTTATTTCATAAAGTTTGCCGATAGAGGATATTTTTTCCATTATTTGATCTGTTAATATAGAATATTTTTCGGCGTTTCCATTTATCGCGCTAATTGGCATATATTCTATAAAACGTATCTGAAACGGATAGTTATAGGTAAGGTTTGCAAAATCTATTATCTCGTTGTCGTTTAATCCTTTTAAAGCCACAATATTTATTTTTATAGGATTAAATCCTAATTCATAAGCGGTTATTATGCTGTTCCATACTTTTTTAAAGCCTTTTTTCCCGGCGAGTTTTTCAAACTTTTCATTTTTAAGGGTGTCTAAACTTATATTGATTCTTTTTATTCCGGCATCCTTTATTTTATTGATATTATCTTTTAATAAAATTCCGTTTGTAGTAAGCGATATATCGTTTAAATTTTCGAACTCGGATAAGCGTTTTAAAAAATTATAGACTCCTTTTCTTACCAAAGGCTCGCCTCCGGTTACTCTTACTTTTTCGATCCCGAGTTTTATAAATATTTTAAGCAAGCGAATTATTTCTTCGTATCTAAGTATTTCCTCATGAGGAAGTTTCGGAATAAGGGTTTTCGGCTTGCAATATATGCAGTTAAGATTGCATCTGTCGGTAATCGATATTCTAAGA
>JAOZTP010000135.1 GCA_029939135.1 Desulfobacterales bacterium | reverse complement strand
GCGGATATATTTGCGGAACAGGGTTATTTAAACTATTCCGAAACAATATATAAAAGCCTGTTAAAAAAGGAGCCAAATAACATAAGATTTAAAAAAGGTTATGAGAAGCTTCTTGATAAGATTAAAAGTTGCGACTCCGCTTTGTCTTGCGGCGCCGAGCTTTCCAAAGAGATTGTTTCGCTTTTTAGAGAGTGGGTAAATTTGGTTTTAAAATCCAAAAAATTAAAAGAGTTGAATAAGTTTAAAAGCAATTATAAAGGTTGAGTTTTTTATACCATACTACAAAAAACGCAAGAGCCTTTTGCCGTATGGTATAAAAAACTCAATGATGAAACGAAAACATTCCTCATACATATTCAATCCCGAAATCAATGCCGGAAAAATGATATTTTTATCCGGCTACATATAGACAGGCAAAACCGCAAGCGGAGCCTATTCTTAATATCCCGCTTTTTCAGGTTGTCGCAGATTATGATAAGGTAGAGGCGTTTTCCGATCAAAGATATGTTGCATCCGCTCCGAGAATTATGAGTCTTATGGGTTGAAAAAGTTTTGTTATGGATGCATCTGTAATTAAGTAAAGCTACAAGCAGATAATTATGCAATTTCTCCTTGTTTTATTTTATTTGGGTTTGGGATTCGGAACAAAAAGGTTATTGTTGCCTTTTATACCTTTGTATATTTGCATATCCTCGCCGCATTAAAAAAATAAAAATTGACAACAATAGTTTCGGGATATATTGAAACAGTATAAAAAATATAATGTCCGATAGGCATATAAAAGGCGTTTTTATTAATTGTGAGTTTTTTTATATTTATCGGAATTTGTCATTTTAAAATTTGATTAAAATTTACAGAAGGAGAAAAAAAAGTATAATGAAAAAAACAACCATAAGCGTTATAAAGGCGGATATAGGAAGTATAGGAGGCCATATTTGCCCCAGCCGCTATCTTTTAGATAATGTGGAAAATTATATAAAAGAGAATAAAAAGGATCTGCTTATTGATTTTAGAATAAGCTATACCGGAGACGATATAGCGATTTTATCCACTCATAATAGAGGCAAGGACGACTCGGAAATTCATAGCTTAATGTTTGAAGCCTTTATGAAAGGAACAAAAGCGGCGCGCGAACAAGGTTTATACGGAGCGGGGCAGGATTTATTAAAAGATTCTTTTTCCGGCAATATAAAAGGAATGGGACCTGCGGTTGCGGAGTTGGAATTTGAAGAGCGTAAAAATGAGCCTTTTGTATTTTTTGCAGCGGATAAAACCGATCCGGGAGCTTATAATCTTCCGCTTTATCTTGCTTTTACGGATCCTATGCATTGTTCCGGCTTAATACTTTCTCCTAAAATGAGCAAAGGTTTTAGGTTTGACATTATGGACGTTTCATACACGGATGCGGATAAAATAATATCTCTTAACTCGCCGGAAGAAAGCTATGATATTGCTGCGTTATTAAGAGACCCGGAACGCTTTGTAGTGGAAAGCATTTATTCTCGAAGCTCTGGCGAACAGGCGGTTTCGGTAAGCACCACAAGACTTCATAATATCGCCGGAAAATATACCGGAAAAGATGATCCCGTTATGCTAGCAAGAGTTCAGGGTAATTTTCCGGCAACTGGCGAAATACTTTCTCCGTTCCATATAGCTCCTTATGTGGCGGGCTTTATGCGGGGAAGTCACAACGGGCCACTTATGCCTGTTCGTTTTAATACTTCGGTATCATTTTTTGACGGACCTCCGGTAGTGTCATGCGCGGCATACTGCGTTCATGGAGGACGTCTTACCGAGCCTACGGACGCTTTTGATCATCCTTTCTGGGATCATGTAAGGGGAAAAGTGTCGGAAAAAGCGATTGAAATAAGAAAACAAGGATTTTTCGGAAATGCAATGCTTCCTTACAGCGAACTTGAATACGGCGGAATTGTAGATAAGATGGAAAAATTAGAAAGCAGATTCAAAATAAAAGATGACAAAAAATAATCAAGCCTTTAAACAGGCTCTTAAGATAGGAAGACCTCCTAATATCAAAAAGCTTTTTCCCAATTCAAACGCCCTGATAGTAAGCGGCAAGTTTATAGACAGGGCAATGATTAAAAAAGGAAAAGCAATAGCGCTTGCGGCTAACGGAAGAAGCTATTTTATAATAAAGGGGGTTCTTCAAGCCGCGCAAAAAGCAAATGCCGCCGTAATTTTGGAAATAGCAAAATCGGAAGGCGGAATAAACGGATATTGTGCGGTAAATTTTTGGAATCTTGCAAGAATTGTCGATTTTTTATGCAATCGGCTTAATATAACCGTTCCCGTGGCGATTCATGCGGACCATTACAAAATAAAAACCGCAAAGGATGTAGAGGAGGCAAAAACTCAAATTCCCTCTTTATTTGACGCGGGAATAACCTCTATGGCAATAGACGCCTCTTTTCTGCCGGAAGATAAAAATTTAAACGCAAACATTCTATTATCCTCTTATATGCCCTCATGGGCGGGGTTTGAAACCGAAGTAGGCGAAATAAAAGGCGCTTCAGGGCTTTCTACGGTTGAGGACTCCCTTTTTCTAACTGCGGGGCTAAACGCTTACGATACTTATCCGGACTGGATCGCCTTAAACAACGGAACGGTTCACGGAATAGAAGCAAGCGGCAGCGGCGGAATTCAGGTAGAACTTACAAAAAAAATTCATCAGGCTCTTGCGCCTTATAATATATCCGGCGCGCAGCACGGCACTTCAGGAAATAGTCTTGCCTTGTTAAAAAAGATAGCGGAACAGACAAAAACCACAAAAGCAAACGTAGCCACCGCATTGCAGATGATTTCGTGGGGCGTTAAAACAAACGAGGCGGGAAATGCGGTTTTAAACGATAAAGGGGATTTTATAAAGGTTAAAGGACTGGGCGTAAGTCAAGATGTTTGGGAAGAGATGCAAACATATGCTTTAAATCATAATTTAAAGGCGGGCGGTTTGAAAAAATCGAATCTTGTTTTTGAAAACCGTTTAATGAGTCAAAGCAAAAAAATAAAAGAGAGAATGACAAAAGGGGTTGAAGAATTCGCTTATAATCTTATTAAGAATATATTCAATTCCGAAAATACGGCTTCTCTTGTTTATGAAAATATAATCGAGGCGGGCTCTTATAATGCAAAGTCGAGAGCGGTAAAAATTGAAAATAAAAAAGACTGGACGCCAGAAAAAATAACTTTTAAAGCCTCTTTGCTTAAAACTTCAAAAGATGACGAGGCGGGGAATTTTGACGATTAAAATTCAAAAAAAAAAAAATTGCCATTTTTGCGGAGCGGGGCTTGAAAGAAAATATATAGACGGAATACAAAGGCTTTTTTGTAATTTTTGTAAAACTCCTATTTACGAAAATCCTATACCCGCAACATGCGTTGTTGTTTTGGATAAAAATAACAGACTGATTTTGGTAAAAAGAAGCGTAGAGCCTAAAAAAGGGATGTGGTGTCTGCCCGGAGGCTTTATGGAGCTTTTTGAATCGCCGGACAGAGCCGCTTTAAGAGAATTAAAAGAGGAGACCAATTTAACCGGCGAAATAGACCTGCTGCTCGGGGTTAGATCAAACGCAAACCCCGTTTACGGAACGGTTTTGGTTGTCGGTTATCTCGTGAAAAAATTTTCGGGAGATATTTTGCCGGGAGACGACGCTTCGGATATTGATTTTTTTGTTTACGATAAGAGTATGCCAGATGTGGCTTTTGATAGCCACGATTATTTTATCAGAACCGTTTTTAATAACATGACGCTATTAAAACAGCAAAAGGAACGATTATAAATATAAAAAAACAATAAAAGGATTTCTCGCTTTGCTCTAAATGACAGGCTTTTTATTTTTACAGCGTCATTTCGACTAATGAGATTTTTTTTGCAATGTCAACCTACGCGGTAAGGCGAAATTTTATAATTGTCCGACGGCAGATTTATCCGATTAACATAGAGATTTAATTTATAAAGGCGCTTTATCTGGCGTTTTTATTTTTTAAATATTTTGGGTTTATCGTTTTTAACGAGGCGGTAATATAATAAGTATTAATGGTATCATAGGAGGTGCTAACTAATGAATCAGGAAGAGAAATTTTATGAAAGAATGAAAAGGAAAGGGGTCTCAAGACGAGATTTTATGCGTTACAGCGCTTATCTGACTGCGGCTATGGGGCTCTCTTCTTCATTTGTACCTAAAGTGGCGGAGGTTTTTGCGGCGACTAAACAGAGACTTCCCGTTATTTGGCTACATTTTGCGGAATGTACGGGATGTACCGAATCGGCTATTAAAACAAGCTATCCTTGGATTGACGAATTAATATTTGAGATTTTATCCATTGAATATCATGAAACAATTATGGCGGCTGCAGGACATCAGGCGGAAAAGTGTTTGTTTGATGCGGTTGAAAAATATAAAGGCAAATTTATATGTATAGCCGAAGGCGCAATTGCGGTAGAGCATAACGGCGTCTATGGCAAAACCGCCGGAAAAACTCATCTTGAAATGGCAAAAAGCGTTATTCCGAACGCTTTAGCGACTATAAGCTTAGGAACATGCGCGTCTTACGGAGGAATTCAGGCTGCAAAACCAAATCCCGGAGGCTTTAAAGGAGTAGGCGAGGCTTTGGGAATAAAAACCTTAAATATTCCTGGATGTCCGCCAGATTCTATCAACCTGATAGGAACGATAGTAAACTATATTCTCCTTGGAAAACTACCGGCTACAGACGATTCCGGCAGACCTTTATTTGCTTACGGCGAAACCATACATGATAAATGCCCGAGACGCTCCCATTACGAAAACGGCGAGTTTGTGGAAGAATTTGGCTCCGAAGAGGCAAAGATGGGATATTGTTTGTATAAGGTCGGATGTAAAGGGCCGGAAACATATTCCAATTGTTCGCTGCGAGGATTTAACGACGCTACAAACTGGTGTATAGGCGCGGGAACGCCTTGTAAAG
>JAOZTP010000037.1:15424-17198 GCA_029939135.1 Desulfobacterales bacterium | reverse complement strand
ACAATTAATATTCTACTATTTATATGTCAAGAATTTTATAGATAAGCGCAAGTAAATAAAAAAACCGCCCGCCTCTTTAATTCCATGTCCGTACATCTTCCTCTCCACCTCTCCTCCCACAAAGCCCTTGACATACCCCGCTTCAAATATTATCAACTCAACAAAAAACAACCTCTACAACATAGGAATAAAACAATGTCCGCAAACGAAACAGACGCAATAACCCCGTTTCTTGTTATGGAAATCCTTGAAAAAGCGCAACAAATGGAAAAAAAAGGAGCAAACATAATACATCTTGAAGTGGGAGAGCCGGATTTTAACATACCAAAGCCCGTATCCGAAGCTATAATCAAGGCGATTAATCAAGGAGATACCCACTATACAAACAGTCTTGGCATAATCGAACTGAGAGAAGAAATAGCAAAACAGTATGCCGATAAATACGGCATATCAATAAGCCCCGATCAAATAATAGTTACCTCCGGCACGTCTCCGGCTCTACTTTTAATACTCGGCGCTTTAATTAAAGAAAAAGATGAGATTATAATATCAGATCCCCATTACGCCTGCTATCCCAACTTTATAAAATTCTTAAAGGCAAAGCCTATAACAGTAAAAATCTACGAAAAAGACGGCTTTCAATACAAGTCGAAAGCCTTAAAGGAAAAAATAACCGAAAAAACAAAAGCAATAATAATAAATTCCCCTTCCAACCCTACCGGAAATATCCTTAAAAAAGAAACAATGGAAGAATTGGCAAAGCTTAAACTACCTATAATATCGGACGAAATATATCACGGGCTTGTTTATGAACAAAAGGAGCGCTCTATACTGGAATTTACAAAAAATGCGTTTGTTTTAAACGGATTCTCCAAACTATACGCTATGACAGGCTTAAGACTCGGATACATTATAGCGCCCGAAGAATATATCCGCCCAATCCAAAAACTACATCAAAACCTTTTGATATGCGCAAACTCCGCAGTTCAAAAAGGAGGGTTGGCAGCTTTAAGAAAAGCAAAAAAAGATGCCGAAGAGATGAAAGAGACATATAATAAAAGAAGAATTTACATGATAAACAGGCTAAAGCAACTCGGCTTTGGAATAAACGTAGAGCCTAAAGGCGCATTTTATGTATTTGTAAACGCAAAACATATATCTACGGACTCATACGGGCTTGCTTTGGATATTTTAAAAAAGGCTAACGTAGGGGTGGCGCCTGGAATAGACTTTGGCGAAAACGGAGAGGGTTATTTACGTTTTTCTTACGCCAATTCCATTCAAAATATTACCGAAGCCTTAAACAGAATAGAAAAATACCTTGTCAATAAGGGAGCGTAACTTTGCAGTTTGCCCGTTTGCGGCGTTGAAACAAATTTTTAATCCTCTAAATAGTTTACTATTACTGCGGTTAAAATTTTTTTTGCCTTGCAAACAAACAAATTAGTTTGTTACGCCTTCTTATTTTAACAAAATATTAATCGCTTTTAAACTTAAAACAGTTTATGACCCTTATAGTTAAAAATTTTACGCCTTGTTATGCAACTGTTATAAATAACGACAAAAATAATTGCGAAAGGAGAGGTTGAAAGTTTTTTGCGTAGCGACTCTTGACGATGAGGAAACAATTTTCGACTGGTTTTGCGTTAAAACAAAGTAAAATGCGGGCGAAAATCCAAAGAGATAAGCAAAAACGAAGCAAACAACTTTGAATGCCTCACATCAAATAACATAACCAAAATAATTCGGAGTAATCATGTCATACACGCTTAAC
>JAOZTP010000037.1:5215-15324 GCA_029939135.1 Desulfobacterales bacterium | reverse complement strand
ATGTCATACACGCTTAACAAACCAAAAACCGAAACAAACAATATAAGAAAAGCGGTTTATGCGGGAAGCTTTTATCCGGCAAACAAAGAGAAACTTGCCGAAACAATAGAAAATCTTATAAGAAAAGCGGACAAAAACCCTCCGAATCTTCCTGCAAATAAAAAACTTAAAGCTTTAATCTTTCCGCATGCAGGATATATCTATTCCGGGCTTACCGCCGCTTATTGCGCATCGGTTTTAAAAGGGGAAAGCTTTAACGAAGTTATACTAATGGGTCCGGATCATAAAATAGGCTTTAAAAACTGCTCTGTAAGCGAAGCCGACGCTTATGAAACTCCACTGGGGACAGTTCCGCTTAATAAGGAAAAGATAAAAAACTTAACCGCAGATAAAACAACATTCCAATACATAAAAGCCTCCGATACAACGGAGCATTCTTTGGAAGTAATACTTCCGTTTCTTATAACCTCTCTTAAAAAATTTAAACTTGTTCCGATAGTTATGGGAAATGGAAATGTCATTGAATATGCGGAGGCAATAAATCGAATAATCGATAAAAACAGCCTGCTCGCAATAAGCGCCGATATGTCTCATTATCTTGATTATGATAAAGCGGTTAAAAAGGATAAAAATAGTATAAAAAACATATTAAATCTTAATTCGGAACAGCTTATAAAAGAAAAAAATGATACATGCGGAATAATTCCGATCTTAACCCTTATTGAACTTGCAAAACAAAAGAACTGGACGCCGACATTGCTGCATTATTCAAATAGCGGAGATACTGCCGGAGATAAAGAGCATGTGGTTGGATATGGCGCAATAGCCTTTTATGAAAACGACGAGGAAAAACCGGAACAAAATAAAAAAAAGCTTCTGCTTAAATTTGCAAGAGAAACAATTGAAAGACAACTTGAAAAAACAACGGTTAAACCGGATAAAAATCTTGAAACCAAATTAAAAGAGCATCCTCCTTTTAAGGAAATAGCCGGAACATTCGTTACCCTACATATAAATAACAGACTTCGAGGCTGCATAGGCAATATAATTTCGGATATTCCAATAATAGAAGGCGTAAAAAATAACGCAATAAAAGCCGCCTTTAAAGACCCGCGCTTTTCTCCCTTAACAAAAGAGGAATTGGATAAAACAAAAATAGAAATAAGCCTTCTTACGCAACCGAAACCGTTAATATACGAGGACTCAAACGATTTAATCTCAAAATTAGAAGAAAATAAAGACGGAGTTATTTTACGCAAAGAAATAAAAAGCGCCACATTCCTGCCGCAAGTATGGGAGCAGCTTCCAAACCCAAAACAATTCCTTTCTCATCTGTGCGCTAAAGCGGGGCTTTTGCCAAATGCTTGGCTTACGGATAAACCTGATATTTTTGTTTATACTGCGGAACATTTTGAAGAATAAAAAACCGAATAAAAAAAATCGCCGCATAATAAAGCGGCTTTTAAGAAAGGATTAAAATAGTATGTCCAGTAAAAAAAGAATAGTAAGCGGCATGAGACCTACGGGCTCGATACATCTTGGAAATTTTCACGGCGCTTTGGCAAATTGGATAAAGATGCAAAACGAATATGAGGCGTTTTATTTTGTAGCGGATTGGCATGCCTTAACAAGCGAATACGAAAACCCCGCAAATATTTTGCAAAATTCGCATGATATGCTTATAGACTGGCTTGCCTCCGGTTTAGACCCGGAAAAGGCGACAATATTTATCCAATCTCAAATAAAAGAGCATGCAGAGCTTTATCTGCTTCTTTCTATGATAACCCCGACTACTTGGTTAGAACGCAACCCTACATATAAGGAACAAATACTCGCCTTATCCAATAAAGACCTTTCAACATTCGGTTTTTTAGGCTATCCGGTTCTGCAAGCCGCAGATATTATAATGTATAAGGCAAACGCCGTTCCGGTAGGCGTTGATCAAATACCGCATGTTGAAATTACACGAGAAATAGTCCGCAGATTCAACCGCCTTTACGGAAAAGTATTTCCAGAGCCTCAAGCGGCGTTGGCTCAAAGCCCGAAAATACTCGGAATAGACCGCCAAAAAATGAGTAAAAGCTATAACAACGCCATATATCTTTCGGATACGCCGGAAAATATAACAAAAAAAGCCGCCGCAATGGTTACGGACCCGCAAAGATCAAGAAAAACTGATCCCGGATCCCCGTCAATATGCAACGTATATGAATTTCATAAATTATATACTCCGAAATCCGTAAGAAATAATATAGAAGAAGACTGCAAAAAAGCGAAAATAGGCTGCGTGGAATGTAAAAAGATAATGTCCGCAAACCTTATCGAATTTCTTGCTCCGTCTATGGAAAAAAGAGAGTATTATCTTTCCAACCCGAACATATTAAAGGATATAATTCAAAGCGGAAATAAAAAAGCGCAAGCCGTAGCCTCCGCCACAATGGAAGAGGTAAGAGCCGCCGTTAAATTATGAAGATTAATAGTTCCGATTATAAGGTAAAGCTCGATGTCTTTGAAGGTCCTATGGATCTTTTGGTATATTTGATTAAAAAAAACGAGGTGGATATACAGGATATACCAATATCTTTAATAACCAAGCAGTATCTTTATTATCTTGAATTAATAAAGGCTATGAATATAGAGCTTGCGGCGGAATTTTTATTAATGGCTGCAACTTTGACGCACATAAAATCCAAAATGCTTCTGCCGATTTCAGAGGATGAGGATGCGGAAGCCGAAGACCCGCGAGAAGAGATAACAAGACCTCTTATTGAATATCTTAAAATAAAATCAGCCTCTCAAGAATTGGAAAAAAAGAATATACTCGGAGTAGATACCTTTGTAAGAAAAGGGGATGTAAACGAATTTAAGCCGGACGCCAAAGAAGAAGCAATAGAAGTAGGGCTTTTTCAGCTTATAGAGGCGTTTGCCAGCATAATGGGCAAGCTATCTTCCGAAGAGCGGATAAATATAACCATAGATATAATATCTATAAAGGATAAAATAAACGAAATAGTAGAGATATTAGAAACAAAAAAAACGGAAACTTTTTTCGGACTGTTTGAAAAAAGCGGAACAAAGATGGAATTGATAACAACCTTTCTTGCAATTCTCGAAATGATAAAATTAAAGATCATAGATGTCATTCAAACAAAACAGGAAGGGGTTATACGAATTATTTTAAACTAAAAAGTCCTTGCATAACAAAAAGCTTAAAACATGTCTGATTGAACATGTTTTAAGCTTTGCGATCTATCAACGTTTATCAGTCAAAAAAATTTCGTCCGGCTTTACCTCCCATAACGCTTCAATGGTATCTGCCGATAAATCTGCGCCGCAAGCCCATTCTATAAAATATCCGCCGTTCGCAATTTGCATAAACGCATTTTGATTTTTCAAATCTGCAAACGCTTCGTATTTTAAATACGGAGAGACATCGAAGACGCCAACTCGTCCGTCGTTAGCGACTACTTGCAGGGTATAATCTTTATTTGGATAAATTTTTTTAATCTTCATTGGTCAAGTCCTCTAATTGGAAACGGTTTGTTGCCATTTACGGCTAATTCCCAATCCGCAGACAAATCTTCTTGATGGATCTCAATCCATGCAACTACAAGTTTTTGCTTCTTGGGAGGAATGCCGCCTGCAAGTATAGTTCCGTCATCAATTAAAAATACGGCAACGTCTCCTTAATATTCTACATGTATATGAGGCATACTATGTTTTTCAATATCACGAAAAAACATCCGAATAAGAATTCCATAAAACATTGAAATCGTCGGCATGCTATTTTTTCCTTTCTATTTTAAATACATAAATTCATTTTTAGCCGCCATATCCCGTTTTTATCCATTCATCATTACCAATAATGCCTTGTTTCTTTTTTTATCTTCGCTATTTTCAATCTTATTAATATCTAAAAAAAAACGGAAGCGTCCTCGTTTTCTACGACGCGCAACGGCGTTTTCGACTCTCCTTCTTATTCTTTCCGGCTTTAAGGCTTATCATAATTGCTGATAACGCCGCGGGAGTTATCCCGTCTATTCTTGACGCCTGCCCAAGCGAAACAGGCTTTACTATCGAAAGCTTCTCTTTCATTTCGTTAGATAAACCCGGATTTTTAAAATAATCAAAATTCGGACCTATCTTAATATGCTCCGCATCCTTAAACTTTTTTATCTCTTGAACCTGCCTTTTGATATAACCTTCGTATTTAATCTCAATCTCCGCCTGCCTTCCGATACTTTTCGATATAGACTCCGGACTTTTTGCAAGCTTATCTACCGCCTCGTATCCAAGTTCCGCTCTTTTTAAAAGCTTATCCAAATATGTTCCGTTATCGATAGAAGAAGACCCTTTTTCCGCCAAATAAGAGTTGGTTTTTTGATTCGGTTTTATAACCGTCTTCTTGATTCGGTTAATCTCCTTTTTTACTCTTAACGCCTCCTCCTTTATGGCTTCAATTCTATCCTTTGAAATAAGTCCAAGCTTATAACCTACTTCCGAAAGTCTTAAAGCGGCGTTATCCTCTCTTAATAAAAGCCTATATTCCGCCCTTGAGGTAAACATTCGGTAAGGCTCCTTTGTTCCTCTTGTAATCAGATCGTCTATCATAACCCCGATATATGCTTGCGACCTGTCTAAAATCATAGGCTTTCTATTCCGAACCTTAAGCGCCGCGTTAATGCCCGCCCATATGCCTTGAGCCGCCGCCTCTTCATACCCTGAAGTTCCATTTATCTGACCTGATAAAAAAAGCCCGGAAATCCTTTTTGTTTCCAAAGAAGGCGCAAGCTGAATCGGATCTATATAATCATATTCTATAGCGTAAGCAGGACGCATTATCTCCGCCTCCTCCAAACCTTGCACAGAGCGGACAAATTCAACCTGAATATCTATAGGAAAACTATTCCCAAGCCCGCTGGCATAAATCTCCTTTGTGGCAAGCCCTTCCGGCTCCAAAATAACCCTATGTCTTTTTTTTTCCGGAAACTTTGCAACCTTATCTTCAAAAGAAGGGCAATATCTTGCGGAAATCCCCTTTATATTTCCTCCGTATAAAGCCGAATATTGTAAATTCTTGCGCGCAAACTCTATGCTCGGCTCCTTTATATAGCCTATATAACTCGGCATTTGCGGAAGCAAAACATCCTTATCCGAAAAAGCGGAAAACCTTACGAATTCATCCTCCCCCTTATGAAGTTCGAACCTGCTAAAATCAATGCTATCCTTATGAAGTCTTGGAGGCGTTCCCGTTTTCATCCTTCCGAGCGTAAAGCCTAAATCCGCCAATTGCAAAGGAAGACTATAAGAGCCGAATTCTCCGGCGCGTCCCGCTTTAATAAATCTATCCCCTACATGAACAAGCCCGTTTAAAAAAGTGCCCGTCGCCAATACCACAGCCTTTGCCCTATATCCGAAACCGGTCTTATCTTCAACGCCAACCGCCTTGCCGTCTTCTATAACAAGCCTGCTTATTAAAGCCTGCTTTAAATCCAAGTTTTCCTGATTTTCTACGGCAAACTTCATCTCTCGATGATAAAGATTCTTATCATTTTGCGTTCTTGAAGATCGAACCGCCGCCCCCTTTTTCGTATTAAGAAGCTTATATTGAATTGCGGTTTTATCCGCAATCTTTCCCATCTCGCCGCCCAAAGCGTCAACCTCTTTAACAAGATGACCCTTTGCCATACCCCCTATCGAAGGACTGCAAGGCATTGCCGCAACCTTGTCAATATCTATAGCCGCAAGCAGAACAGAACATCCCATTCTTGCGGCGGCAAGCGCCGCCTCGCATCCCGCATGCCCGGCTCCTATTACAATTACATCGTATCTTTTATTATAAATGCTCATTTGCCTTATACCGTAATATATAGTAAATCAAAATCGAATTAAAAACTCTTTGCGTTTTTATGATAATATTAAAAAACAGACAAGTAAAATGCAACTTTTGCTAATCATTACAATAAAAAATAATTATAAAGCGTCGAAGCGCCAAAATAATAAAGGGATTTCTTGCTTCGCTCGAAATGACAGACTTCTTATTTTTACCGAAAAAATACAATAAGCATTTCGAGGGTTAAACAATTTATTTAACGCAAAAAACGGATAAATTGCAAAGTTAGACAACAAAATGGAAAAGAGATATTTAGACCTTAACACATACTTTAAAAACCTTTTCGGACATAGAGTCCATAAAATAGCGGTTGACGCAGGCTTTACCTGCCCAAACAGAGACGGCAAAATCTCTTTTAACGGCTGCATCTACTGCAACGCCAAAGGCGCCGGAACAGGCGCAAAAGCAAAAGGACTCTCCATAACCGAACAATTAACAGTCGGTAAAAAAAAAGTCGGCAAAAGATTTAAGGCAAAAAAATTTCTGGCATATTTTCAGTCATACACAAATACTTACGCCCCGTTTGATACATTAAAAAAATATTACGAGGAGGCGTTATCCGTAGAAGATATTGCGGGGCTTGCCATAGGAACAAGACCGGACTGCATAAACGAAAAAATATTATCTCTTTTGGAACAATACGCAAAAAATAAGTTAATATGGATAGAATACGGACTTCAATCCGCAAAAGATAAGACCCTTAATCTGATAAACAGAGGGCATAATTTCAAAACCTTTCAACAAGCGGTTAAACTTACAAAAAACAGAGGAATAAAAATCTGCGCTCATGTTATACTGGGGCTTCCTCAAGAAACAAAAGAGGATATGCTTAACGCCGCAAAAGCTCTTGCGGATCTTGAAATTGACGGAATAAAATTTCATTCCCTTTATGTAGTCAAAGAAACAAAACTTGAAGAACTTTATAAAAACGGGGAATATACCCCGATAACTATGGAAGAATATGTTGATATTCTATGCGATTTCATCAGACTTACGCCGCCTACAACAGTCATTCAAAGGCTTACAAGCGCCCCGCATCCCCAAGAGCTTGTAGCTCCTTTATGGCAATTGGAAAAAAGAGAAACCACAAATCTAATTAAGGAAAAAATGGAAGCCCTCAACATAAAACAGGGCGATAAAACAGAAAACTAACCGGCGACTTTATATTCAATACACAATTCTGATAACGAGCAGTCTTCGCATAAAGGCTTTCTTGCAATACAAACCTGCCTGCCGAAAAATATAAGACGCAAAGAAAAACCATTCCAATCCTTTTTCGGAACCGCCTCCATAAGAGCAAACTCCGCTTTTGTAGCATCTTTGGTTTTTTCTATAAATCCAAGCCTTGCAGATAATCTTAATACATGCGTATCCACAACCATACCCGGTATTCCGAAAGCGGACCCCAAAACCACATTTGCGGTTTTTCTGCCCACCCCGGGCAATTCTATAAGACGCTCCAAAGAACTCGGAATATCGCCGTTATACCTTTTAAAAAGCATTTCGGAACATCTTTTAATATTATTAGCCTTTGCCTTATAATATCCGGTTGAATATATAAGCTTTTCTATTGATTTCAAATCGGCTTCCGCAAAATCTTTCGGCGCGGGAAACTCTTGAAAAAGTTTTTTAACTACCTTATTAACCTGTTTATCCGTGCATCTTGCGGATAATATTGTGGCTATTAAAAGTTGAAACGTATTTTTATGATAAAGCGCTGTTTCAACTACCGGATAAAGCTCTTTTAAAACCTTTAAAATTTTTCTAATATTGGAGTTTGTATTTAACATGAAAAATTCCTTTATTTAAGTTTCGGCGACTAACCTCGCAGTTTGCCCATTTTGGGCGTTGAAAAAAAATTCTCTTTTTGTAATGCGCCAATTAGGCAAACAAAGAAAAAACTCAAAACCGATAAGATATATATTATGAGCATAAAAAAAATAAAAGCGTTAGGACTTTCTTCCGGCGGATTAGACAGCATCCTTGCCGGAGTATTTTTACGCAAACAAGGCATATGGGTTGAATGGGCATCCTTTGAAACCCCCTTTTTTTCCGCAAAAAAAGCCAAAGAAGCCTCCGAAATTACAGGCATACCAATTATAATAAAAAACATTACAAAGCAATATATTAAAATGCTTAAAAATCCTGCATGCGGCTACGGAAAAAACCTAAATCCTTGCAAGGACTGCCATGCTTTTATGTTTGCGGAAGCGGGGAAAATCATGAAACAAAAAAATTTCGATTTTATGTTTAGCGGCGAAGTGGCGGGACAAAGACCAATGTCTCAAACCAAAGCCGCTATGCGTTACGTTGAGAAAAAATCCGGCTTTGACGGTTACATATTAAGACCTTTAAGCGCAAAAATGCTTCCCGCGACAATACCGGAAAAAAAAGGATGGATTCAAAAAGAGGAAATGTTGGGTTTTTACGGAAGATCCAGAAAACCCCAAATAAAACTTGCAAAAGCCTTTAATATAACAGATTATCCCGCTCCCGCAGGCGGATGCTTGCTTACGGACAAAGGCTTTTCAGACAGATTAAAAGATCTTTTCGCGCATCAAGAGGAATACGAAGAAAGAGAATTTCATCTTTTAAAACATGGAAGACATATAAGAATAGATGAAAAGATAAAAATAATAGTAGGAAGAGATCAAAAGGATAACGAAAATATTTTATCCTTATATTCAAAACAAAAAGATATTCTTATACAAATGAAAGATATTCCCGGACCCGTAGGGCTTGCCGTCAACGGAGGAACAAAAGAGGGAATAAAAACCGCAGCAGGCATATGCGCCTCCTACTGCAATAAAATAAAACAGGGCGAAGCGGTTGATGCGGTTATAGACTCTTTTGATAAATCCTATACAATGGAAGGGGTTTATCCGATTAAAAAAGAGCCTATTTAGTTTCTACGGAATTTGGTTTGCTTTGCCATATTGATTGTACTAGTATTCGCCAACTCCGTAGACGAATTATAAACTTTACGGGCTATTTTTAATTTCAAACAAAATAAGGAGGACAATATGGAAAAAAAAATGCTTGAGCCCAATCAGATTCAAGATAATAAAAAGCTTTCACCGGAAGTGGTAACTGCAAACATAGAGGTTGCAGAAAGAGCTATACGCGAATTAAAAAAAGCGCTTCATGAAGGCTGTGAAGTTGTAATCTCAATCGAAAATTACACCTCGCAACAATTAGGAATATTGAAACAATCTACCTCTCACAATAACGGTCACTTTCAAGAAGCTCCGGGACCTTATATCCCAGCCCAGAGTATCGTGTTATGCAGCTCCGAAGGCGGAACTGGGGTAGGAAACAAAAACTATATTCTTTACGACATAAAAGGAGCGGATTTACTAATTTATTGGCACAGCGCTCGTATAGGCGGAAAGACTTATTGGGCGGATTTTCGTCATGGAATATATCAAAATAAAAATGATAAAGAAATATTAAATATTGGAAAAAAGAATCAAACGAAAGGGGTGCTTACCATGTATCATGGAAACTTTGTTATCAAATCAACATTTGGCGAGGAGGTAATAAGGGTAGCTGTGACAACAAAAGGACAAACAGAATAAACGTCTAATAGCTGTGTGATAAAAACAGATATAGCCACTTTTAAAGGAGATGTCCAAAGTTTTTTGCGTAGCAGCTCTTGTCGATGCGGAAACAATTTTTGACAAGTTTTCGCATTCTAACCAAAACGCAGCCGAAAATCCGAAGCGACAAGTAAGAAGCGAAGCAAATAAACTTGGACTTGAATTATCATGTCAGCAAGAGGAATGGCTTGATAAAATCACAACATTTAATATTAATGCGAGATATAATAACTTTAAACATGATTTTTGTAAGTATAGAAGAGTTAAGACAATGGTTAAAAAATCAATTATAGATACTGCCGTTAAATATATCAAGCAGGTTCCAGATGAGTTGGATGTTAAAAAAGCTTATCTGTTTGGTTCTTATGCAAAAGGTTCGGATAAAGAGGATAGCGATATTGATATTGCCCTTGTATTAGGCAATATGACCGATTTTTTTGCGACTCAGATGGAATTAATGCGAATTAGACGAAAAGTGGATTTAAGAATCGAGCCTCACCCGATATGCGAATCGGATTTTACAAGCATAGACCCGTTAGCGGACGAAATTCGGAAAACAGGCAATGATTGATTTCGTCGGATAACAAAGTAGTTTGTTCAAGTTCAAGGCGGATTAA
>JAOZTP010000037.1:0-5115 GCA_029939135.1 Desulfobacterales bacterium | reverse complement strand
AATGATTGATTTCGTCGGATAACAAAGTAGTTTGTTCAAGTTCAAGGCGGATTAAAATTTTTATCCAACGCCGAAATTGGACAAACTACGAAGTTATTCGACGAAATTCAAAATTATTTGGACATCAAATGCCCAACCGCCTCCTCCAACCCGTCAAGCGTAAGCTCAAACATCTTAAAAATCCCGCTTATAGCCGAAATAGTATGAGTATATTCCCAGCCTCTTTCCGGTATCGGATTTAACCAAACGCTGCGAGGAAAAGTTTCAGATAAAAATTTAAGCCTTTCTATACTCGGCTTGTCGGAACGCATGTCAACATATATTGAGCCGTCTGTTGCCATAAGTTCATAAGGCGCCATACTTGCGTCCCCTACTATTATAAGCCTTGTTTCCGGATCTAATTTTATAAAATCATCCGTTTTAAACGGTTTTGCATATCTTGCAGTATCTTCCCATACCTGATCGTAAATTGTATTATGGAAAAAAAAGGTTTTAATATCCGCAAACTGAGATTTTGCATAATTAAAAAGGGTTTGAACAACAGGTATGTAAGGATCCATAGACCATCCGCCGTTATCTATGGCAAGAATTACTTTAAGCTTATCTTTTAAGCTTTGCTTGAAAATTATCTCTATCTCGCCAGCATTTTTCATTGTAGCATATACGGTTTTATCTATGTCAATCGTATCTTTGGGGCCTGCGGGAATTAAGTTTCTAAGATATTTTAAAGCCTCCCCTATCATAGCGTTTGTAAGAGGTCCTTGCTTGGAATAATCTTTATAGCGTCTTTCCATCGCTACTTTTACAGCAGATTTATTTCCGGAAACTCCGCCTACCCTCATACCCCCAGGATGATAACCTGCATTGCCTACCGGAGAGGTTCCGCCCGTTCCAATCCACCTGCTTCCCCCATGATGCTCCCCGTCTTGATCTTCAAGCCTTTTTTTAAAATATTCGATAAGCTGTTCCGGATTAAGTTTTTTTAATTCGGATTCCTTTACGCCCAAAGCCGCGGCAAGCTCTTTCGGGTCTTTATTAAGCCAGTCTTCAAGCATTATCCGCATTGCTTCGTCTATTTCAACGCCTTTAAAATCCGGCAGATTCGCCCCTTCAAAGTAATGGGCAAAAACCTGATCGAATATATCGAAATATCTTTCGCTTTTTATAAGAATAGAACGGGAAGCGGTATAAAACTCATTCAAATTATTAATTAAATTAAGCGCAAGGGCTTTATGAAGAGTTAAAAAAGAAGAAGGGCTTACAGGAATGCCCGAATCTTTTAAAATATAAAAAAAATCAATAAACATAGTTTTTATTCCGCTTATGCTCCGCTAAATATTTCATGCCATCTATCAAACCTCTTAAGATCGTTGTCGCCGAATTTCGCAATCTCCGCCCGAACATTCTCTACAGAAGCTTCCAAAAACAGATCCTTGCTTTTGGAAAAAAATTTATCCGAGTATGATATTATCCGCTCTTCAACGGAGATCGGAAGCATATCCCGTATAGGAAGCGAAAGTTTTTTCTCTTTTATATACTCGGCGGAAAGTCCGGTTCCTACATGCCTTTCGCATACAAGGGCATGTTTTGGCAAATTTCGGTTATCTAAAATTTTTCTTCCCAAATAACCATGCATTATATAAGGCTCTTTTCCGAAGCAGCCTATTTGATGGGCATTCACAAAGCATGTTCCTATATCGTGAAGCATTGCGGCATCCTTTATAAAATCGATATCGCAATTAAGATAAAAAAGTTTTTTGGCAATCTTAACCGCTTTATCCGCTACAAGTCTGCTGTGCGCAACTATAATTTTATATCCGAGACTATCCTTTTTAAAATATTCTTCTATTATATTGATAGGATTCATAATAATCTCTTACGAATTCTCTTTATCGGAAGGGTCTTTATCTGGCTCCTGTCCTTTGCAAATATTGCCGTTTTTTTCCGACTTTTCATTATCATCTTCAACTTTAGGTTTATGAGTCTCTTTGGAATTTCCGCATACCGAGCATACTTCGCTTTCCAACTGCTCTAATTTTTCAAAAGGATGATGTTTTTTCTCCTGGACCTGCGAAGGCATATCAAGTATTTTCATTATTCTGCCTTTATCAAAGTTATCAAGAAGTCTGCCGCAGGCAATTTTGGTAAGGACTCTTGTATTATAACCTCTTAAGGCATTTGATAATAAAAATATCTCGTCGTATAAATCCGGGGTGGAAGAAGGAACAAAAACGTCGTTAATATTATCGGTGCCGAGAAAAACCGGAATATCTCTTATGGCATAATCCCAAATTCTGGCAATGCTGTTATGTATTCTTGTTGTATATTCGCTGCGCTGTTTCATAGAAAGAGCCGCGGATGGGCAGCATACGACTCCGAGATTATATTTAATAAGGTTATCGCAATGCTTTTGAAATTTTTCTTCGTCGTAACAGGCTGCCGAAATGTCATGAACAAGTAGGTTTTGCGGATATTCTCTTAATCTGTAATCTTTATTATAAACAAAATCCATATCCTTAAAAAGAAGCTCGGTTCCTATTTCGTTCGGGTTATTTGCCTGACCTATATGGAAATGAACAGGCTTATTATATTTCAAGCCGAGTTTAAGCATATAAACATTATGCTCCTCTTCGCCTATATGCTCCTCTTTACCGTCTTTTTCCGCAAGCGCCACTATAAAATCGGAACGTTTTACCGCCTCTTCGAATATCTCGAAACGCTCTGGCTCTTTATCCTTAAAACCGGCTACGTTATATGCGCCTATCATCAGTTCTATTCTGTCCGAATATTCTTTTTTTAGGCTTTCCGCCACTTCAAGAGAAGAGAATTTCGAGTTGTATGTTACGTCTATCGCGCTGTTTATTACTCTTGTGCCGTATTTTATCGAATCTTCCAAAAGACGGGTCATACGCGCCCTAATGCTTTCTTTTGTAAAAGCGGATCCGGTATGAAGCGCCCATACAAGCCCTTGTTTATCTTTTAAAGATAATTTTTCTATATCCGCAACGGATAGCCCTACATGCTTATAATATAAGCCATCGTAAGTAAACGCCCTATCTCCATGTGCATGAGCATTATAAAATCCTCCGAAGCCTTTTGCAAAGTCTCTTACGCTTTTTTCATATGCGGTTTTTGACATATTCTCCTTTCAGTCGCTTTTACAGCGCCTTATATGATTTGTTGAGGTTTGTTGATATGCAATTCGATATATAAGAATCAAGGTTTATATGCAAGGGTATTTTGACGGTTAAAATTGAAACAAAATGAGGTTTAACGTAAAATAAAAATAGGGCGGGGTTTTACGCCCGCCCTATGAAAAAAACTATGGTTTGTTTTTTATAAAATTAACATACTCGCGCTTTAAAGCTTTTGTTTTTATCGTAATCCACAACATGAACCGCGCAAGCAAGGCAAGGATCAAAGGAATGAATCGTTCTTAAAACTTCAATCGGCTTTTCAACGTCTTGAACCGGCGTTCCTATAAGAGCCTGTTCTACCGGACCCAGTTTCCCTTTCGAGCATCTTGGACCTAAGTTCCATGTTGACGGAACTACATACTGATAGTTTTTGATTTTTCCTTTTTCTATCTCTATCCAGTGTCCTAACGCTCCTCTTGCAACGTCGTTTAATCCCGCGCCCTTTACTGTCCCTTCGGGCATTTTCCAGCTTTGATATATTTTATCGTCGCCATTTTTAATATTTGCAAGAAGCTCGTTTATCCAGCCTCCCATTTGTCTGCCTATAACGACTGTTTCTATAGCCCGCGCCGCCGTTCTGCCCAAAGTTGAGAAAAGAGCGTCAACAGGAACGTCAAGAGTCTTTAATGTGCCGTCAACCGCCTCTTTTATCTCTTTATGCCCTTTTGCATAGGCTACCAATACTCTTGCCAAAGGTCCTACTTCGCAGGGTTCGCCGTTATATCGCGGCGCTTTAAGCCAAGTATATTTTTTGCCTCTGTCGTATTCGCCAGCTTCCGGCAGAGTTTCCCCTTCCGCAGGATGTTTCGGTTTCCCTTTTTTATACCAAGAATGCTCTACATGCTCTAATACTTTGGAAGGATCGGACATTTTTACATTTTTAAGGTTCCGATTCATTATAATTCCTCTCGGCATAAAGAAGCTTTCCGGCTCTTTATCGGTTTGCGGAAAATCTCCCCATGTAAGGAAGTTTGTCGTTCCGCCTATTGCTCCCCAGTCCTTATAAAAGCTTGCCACCGCAAGAAGATCTGGCATATAAACATTTTCTACGAAATCTTGAATATCTTTCCACATAAATTTAAACTCGGCGATTCTATCCGGAGTTAAATCTCTTATACATGTAAGTCCGCCCACAACAGGCGCGTCCGGGTGCGGCGCTTTGCCTCCGAATATGGAAAGCATTTTTGCGGCTCTTGTTTGAACTCTTAAAGCTTCGATGTAATGAGCCGCAGCCATAAGGTTCGCTTCCGGCGGCAGTTTATAAGCCGGATGTCCCCAATAAGCGTTGTTAAGAGGTCCTAATTGCCCGCTGTCAACAAATGTTTTAAGGCGCTTTTTAACTTGAGTATAAAATTTTACTCCGCCCTTTTCCCAATTGCTTACGCTGTCCGCAAGCGCCGCCGTTTTATTAACGTCCGCGCTAATAGCGCTTATGACGTCAACCCAGTCTAACGCATGCAGATGATAAAAATGAACTATATGATCCGCTATAAGTTGCGCTCCATGCAAAAGGTTTCTGATGATTCTTGCATTCGGAGGAATTGTAACTCCTATAGCGCTTTCAACCGCTCTAAGCGAACCTATAAGATGGGAGTATGTGCATACTCCGCAAGAGCGCTGGGTAAATACCGGAGCGTCTGCAGGATCCCTTCCTATAAGTATATTTTCTATGCCTCTAAAAAGGGTGCCGGAACTCCAAGCGTCAACCACTTTGCCGTCTTTTACTTTCACCTCTATTCCCAAATGCCCTTCAATTCTTGTAACAGGGTCGATTCTTAATATGTCGTGCATAATATCTCCTCCTTATTTATGACTCTTTATAAAACGGAGTCATTGTATCCCAAAAATTCGGTTCCACGCATCCTTTACAAGGCGTTCCCGCGCCTATACACCAGTTTGTAGCGTCGTTAAATCCTCG
>JAOZTP010000036.1 GCA_029939135.1 Desulfobacterales bacterium | reverse complement strand
CATCATATGATTTATCATTCCTTGAAGCCCCATTTTTGCTCCGTCTTCAGGGGAATACAGTTTTGTCACTCCGTAATCTTGAAGCTCTTTTGCCTCTTCCGGAACTATAACGCCGCCGCCGCCGCCGAATATTTTAATATGTTCCGCTTTTTTTTCTTTGAGCATATCAACCATGTATTTGAAAAATTCCATATGCCCGCCTTGATAAGAGGAGACGGATATTCCTTGCGCGTCTTCTTCCAAAGCGGCGTCCACTATTTCTTTAACGGAACGGTTGATGCCAAGATGTATTACTTCCGCTCCGGAACTTTGAAGGATGCGACGCATTATATTGATTGCGGCGTCGTGTCCGTCAAATAAAGAGGTTGCGGTTACAATTCTTATGTTGTTTTTCGGTTTATAAACTTGTTGGTTATTATTCATGGCTTTTCCTCTATTTAAATTCCGTTGTCTAACTTTGTGTTTTGCCCGTTTTGAGCGTTAAAAAAAAATAATGCTACGAAATAGGTTATTATGCCTGCGGTTAAAATTTTCGCAAGCCTTGAAAACAAACGCAATTCTTTATTATCCGGCTATCTTTAATAATTTTTTTATGATTAAATATTTTTAATAATGAAGTTTTTCCCTTTTATATACTATTTTTTATAAGTAATTTTTCAGATCGCTTGCTAATAACCATATTGCTTTTTCAATCCGAGGCTTTTCTAACGGCTTAAAATAACCCTTCTTATGTATCGGCTTATTTACTTTGCGTTCTCCTTTTAAAAGAGTGAAAATATTTAATCTTATTTTCGGAAAATATGACATTAAAGTATGCGTGGATTTACTGCCGAATGTAACTTCCTTTAACTCGCAGTAATCTCCGCCGAGTTGACTTTCAAGTTCAAATAGATAGCAATTAATATTTGGAAAAATTGTTTTCAATAAGCTAAAATCCACAAGAATTCTTTTTATCATAGCATTTTCCGTATATGCTTTACATTCAATCCCTATTACAAACTCTTTGTCAATATATACCTGTTTATCAACGCTTATATTGAAATAATAATCTGAAATATTCGACATTATATACTGTTTAACTTCATTATCCGCTATATGTGTAATATAATTTTTTTGTATAGGAATTTTATATTTTTTTGAATCAATTGAAATACGCCCATCTTTACCGCCTATACTTTGCCATGCTATATTGATTATCTCTTCCGTTATATATTCTTGTAATTTTCCTTTTACGCTCCGAACAACTCCCCCGTAAGCTCTATCTTTGTTAAGACTGGCTTCTTCATCAACAACTTTAATAACGTTGTTATAAGTAGTTATCAGCTCATCTATGCTTTTTTTTATTATATCAGATTCCATCTGTAAATAGCTCCGTTTTAATTTTTAAATCTTCGATTCTTTTTTGAGCGACTTTGCAATATTCATCGGATATATCTATTCCGAGATATTTTCTTTTTAACTTTTTTGCTACTGCCGTAGTTGTTCCGACTCCGTTAAACGGATCTAACACAATATCGCTTTGATAACTGAATAGTTTAAGAATCCGCTTGACCAATTCTTCCGGAAACATAGCCGGATGCCCGTAATCTTTCATGTTTCTTTCGGGCGCAATTGACCATTTTGCCGTAACCCATTTTTTAAACTCGTCTCCTGAAATATCAATATTTTTAGCAAGTCCTGTTTTTTTCAAACCTCCTTTACAAAAGATTTCTATAAATTCCCATGTATATTTTAAATATGGGGAACTCGGACTTTTCCAGCTTCCCCATGCGGTATATTTACAATTGTAGTTATTTTTTTCCCAAAGTATTTCCCCTTTCCAGATCAATTTTTCGGACATAAAAAAATTGCTTATTATATGATGACTCGGTATATAATCGGAAAATAAGGGTTGTATATTAACTAATATCCTGCCGCCGTATTTTAGAATGCGAATGCATTGATTAAAAATTTTAAATAATTTTTCAAAATAGGTTTCCCAATGATGAGCGTCTTCATTTGCTTCGTATTCAAGACCAAAATTATATGGGGGAGAGGTGAAGACTAAATCAACCGAATTATCGGGGATGCTTTTTAATATGGTTTCGCTGTCGCCCGCTACTATTTTATTTGTAAATTTTTCCGGAAAATTATTATTCTCTTTTATAAATCGGTTGTTTTGAGTATAATAGTATTGATTTCGATTAATCTCCTTTGTCTTTCTGTTTTTTACTTTTCTTTCTTTATTGTAATCCACATAATTTCTTTTGTTCCCTTTTATGCCGTAGCTTTTTATCTGTTCTATCGAGCGGATTAAATCTTCAAAAATTGTTTTTTCAATATAAGAAGAGAGGCGGGGTGTTATTTTTTTTAACTTTTCAATATCAATCTCTTTTAATAAAACTACCACCCTGTTGCTATCCGACTCTAATTTTATTTCCTTTTCCGTAAATTTTTCGTTAAATAATCGAATAGCTAACAAATCTTTGTCATCTAAATTTTTGTTATAATGTAAAATAATTTCTTTATAAGTCATTTTAATATTTTAAACCTATTAAGCAAAATCTGAAAAAATATCGTCTAACGCCTCTATAAGAGCGTCTATATCTTCTTTTTTTATCACTAAAGGAGGAACGAATCTTAAAACGTTTGTTTGAACGCAATTTATTAAAAATCCTTTTTCAAGAGCTTTTTTAACTATATCCGCGCCTTCGATATTAAGCTCTAATCCTATCATAAGCCCTATTCCTCGAATATCTTTTACGAACGCATATTTTTTTTGCAGCCCGGCAAGTCGTTTTTTTAAATATTCTCCTTGCGTTAAACAGTTATCAAGTATTTTTTCCTTTTCTATTGTTTCGGCTACCGCAAGCGCTCCAGCGCATGTAACCGGATTGCCTCCGTAGGTTGAGCCGTGAGCCCCCGGAACAAAGGCTTTGGCAATATCCTCTTTTGCGAGCGTCGCTCCTATTGGCAATCCGTTTCCAAGAGCTTTTGCCAATGTCATTATATCCGGTTGAACATTAAAATTCATATACCCGAAAAGTTTGCCTGTTCTCCCTATGCCTGTTTGTATTTCGTCAAAAATTAACAACGCCCCGGTTTCGTCGCATAATTTTCTTACCTCTTCAAAATAGCCGGGTTCCGGCAGTATTATTCCGCCTTCGCCTAATATCGGCTCTAACATAATAGCGCATACGGTTTCGTCCGTTTTTTCTTTTAAGGCTTTTATGTCGTTAAAAGGAACATTCTCAAAACCTTGAAGTATCGGATAAAAACCTTTTTTTATCTTATCTTGCCCTGTGGCGGAAAGACCTCCATAGGTTCTGCCATGAAACGATTTTAAAACGGTTATGATTTTAAAACGGTTATTCTCTCCTTTATCCTGAAAATATTTTCTTGCCAGTTTTATTGCCGCCTCGTTTGCCTCGGTTCCGCTGTTGGATAAAAAAACTCTGTCTGCAAAGCTGTTTTTTACAAGCCAAGAGGCAAGTTTTGTTTGAGGTTCTATGTAATAAAGGGAGGATATGTGAAAAAGTTTTTCCGCTTGGACTTTTACAGCGTTTACTACCGCGGGATGGCAGTGTCCGAGTCCGCATACCGCAATGCCCGCCATAAAATCTGTATAGCTTTTGCCTTCTTTATCCCAAAGGGTTACTCCGGCTCCTTTATCTATTACTATTTGCGCTCTTTTATAAGTATTTGCAAATACCTTTTCCGATTCTTCTATTATTGAATCGCTTTTAGTCCTGTTCATATAAATGTTTTTTCACTCCATTATAATTAAGTAATACAAACAAAATTTTAATTATTATTTTTTGCGATTAAATGTTTATAATTTAATTAAGGAATTTCTTCTCGCCGCGCTTGTCGAAATGGCAGGCAAAAAAACGTTCATAAAAATAATGCGGCAGAAATAAAAAGTCTGTCATTTCGAGCAAACCGAGAAATTCCTTAATTACTTCCTTTGAATTTTGTATCTTTGGCTTTATGTCTTAAAAAAATCCCTTTTCAACTTTGCGCTTCTCGCTCCGATTAAAAATAAATTTTTTACAAAGTTATTTCCGTGCCTGCATCTTTTCCGAATATAAGAATATCGGATATTATATCCAGCTTTTTGCCGTTTACTATTCTTACCCTTTTTACGCCTTTGTTTAAAGCGGAAATAGCGCATTTTATTTTCGGAATCATTCCGGCGGTTATGACTTGATTACCTATCATTTTTTCTATTTTTTCGACGTTTATGCAGGTTAATAACTCGCCGAATTTATCAAGAATTCCGTCAACATCTGTTATTAATATTAAACTGTCCGCGCAAAGAGCCGCGGCAATTTCGCCCGCTGCGGTATCCGCGTTTATGTTGTATGTTCTATTATCTTCGCCTATTCCTACCGGCGCTATTACCGGTATGAAACTATTATTTATTAATGTGTTGATTATGCTCGGATTTACTTTTTTAACTTCGCCTACAAGTCCGAGTTTTATTTTATCGGCAGGCTGTTTTGCGCAAATAAAATTCGCGTCTTTGCCAGATATGCCTACGGCGATCGGTTTGAATTTATTAATTTGAGCGACTATGGCTTTATTAACGCTGCCGCAAAGAGTCATTTCCACCGCTTCCATTGTAGCCTCGTCGGTTACGCGTAATCCGTTTATAAATTTGGAAACTATTCCGAGCCGCTTCAAAAGATTGTTTATTTGGGGACCTCCGCCATGAACTATAACCGGTTTTATTCCTTTTTCCAAAAGCGTAATTATGTTTTTAGCAAAATTCTCTTTCAGGTTTTCGGCTGTCATGGCATGCCCGCCGTATTTTATTACTACTGTTTTTTCCATTTGTTTAAATTCCGCCGCATAAATTCGTAATTTACCCGTTTTCTGCGTTAAACGCTCAAATTTTATCCTCGAAATGTTAGGCGTTAAAGTTTTCGCAAGCATTGAAAACGGACAAAATAAGAGGTTGAAAAATAGGGTTATTATATTTTTCTTATTTTTACCCCTTGCGAATCAAGATATTCTTTTATTTCCTTTATAGTGTATGTTCCGTAATGCGTCATCGAGGCTATAAGAGCGGCATCCGCCGCACCTTTTGTAAAAGCTTGACATAGATGTTCCGGGTTGCCTGCTCCGCCGGACGCTATAACCGGTATTTTTACGTTAGAGGCTATAAGAGAGGTTAATTTTATTTCGTAGCCCTCTTTTGTTCCGTCTGCGTCTATGGAATTAAGGCATATTTCTCCGGCTCCCAGTTTTTCGGCTTTTTTTGCCCATTCCAAAGCGTCTATGCCGGTATATTTTCTGCCTCCGTTTATTACTATTTCATACCCTGAAGGGATGTTTTTGCCGGCATCAACCCGCTTTGCGTCCATACCGAGAACTATGCACTGGCTTCCGAAAGCCTTTGCTCCTTTGTTTATTATTGCAGGGTTTGTTACCGCCGCGGAATTGACGCTTACCTTTTCCGCTCCTGCAAGCAGGACGTTTCTTATGTCCTCTATTGTTTTTATTCCGCCCCCTACGGAAAAGGGTATGAATATTTGAGAGGCTGTTTCGCGGACTATATCTATTATTATGCCTCTTTTTTGGTATGAAGCGGCAATATCATAAAATACCAATTCGTCCGCGCCTTCCTTGTAATAGAATTGAGCAAGCGAAACAGGATCGCCTATGTCTATATTGTTTTTAAATTTTATGCCTTTTGTAACTCGTCCTTCCCGAACGTCAAGGCAGGGTATTATTCGTTTACTTATCATTATGAAGGGCTCCGATTGCTTAAATAAAGTTATATAATTTTTCATCTTGCTATTTTTCGCAAGTCTTTAAAATGAACAAAATTCTTTGTTATGCAACATGATATTTGTAAAACCGCCTGTTTTATAAAATTTCCGATAGCCTCGCTCAAAGAGATTGCAAACAAAAAAAGCGCTTCCTGCTATGTTAAGCGAAGCAAGAAATCCCTTTATTATTTTTTTATTTATAACGCTTCTTTTTTACGTCTATAACGTATTTATAAAGGTTTCCAATTGCAAAAGTTGGATAACATTTTAAGTCCGGCTTCTCCGCTTTTTTCTATATGAAATTGAGTTGCTATAAGGGATCCGCTTCCTACTACCGAAGGAAATTCTATTCCATAATCTGTTGTTGCAAAAATATGTTTTCGATTTTCAGGCAAGGGATAAAAGCCGTGAACAAAATAGAATTCCGCATCTTTTTTTAATCCTGAAAAAATCGGATGTTGCCGCTCTATATTAATGCCGTTCCATCCCATATGCGGAATTTTAAGCCCTGCATTTTCCGAAAAGGATTTTGCATATCCTTCTATTATTCCAAGACATTGTTGATTATTCTCTTTGCTTTCGCTCATTACGATTTGAGAGCCAAGACATATTCCGAGTATAGGTTTTTTCATTTCAAATGCAACGCTTAAAGCTTTATCAAGCATTAGCGATTTAATGTTTTTCATAGCAGCTCCGGCTGCCCCTACTCCAGGAAATATAATGCGCCTGGCATTCATAACTTTTTTGGGGTCGCTTGTTATAATGTAATTATATCCTGCATATTCCAGCGCTCTGCCTACGCTTGTAAGATTGCCAGCGCTATAATCGACTATAGCTATCATTTTTCATTTAATTCTTTCATCATTACTTCAAGGTTGCTTTTCATGTTGTCCGGAATTAGTCTTACTAATTGATTAGAGGTTTGAGATAGGTAGGGAAATATTAAAGATTCGCTTACAAATACCGAGCCTTTCGGTATGAAAGAGGTAATAACGGCAGCAAGTATTACAACTATTAACCCGGCTTTTAAAACGCCGAATACTACTCCTAATATTTTATCTATCCATCCCAAAAAAGCAAAGTTTATTATATACTTAACAATAATTCCTATTATATTGACGATGATTAAGACGGCAAAAAAGATTATTAAAAAAGAGGTTATTTTAAGATATTGAAAACTCGGCGCCCAAACCGCAAGTTGTTTTGAAAGAAAAGGATAGTAGTTATAAGCGGCGTTAAACCCTATAAATAACGCTATTATTGCAGTTAATTCTTTTATTAAGCCTCTAAAGAGCCCTCTTATTACGCAATATAGTAGAATTATTATTATTATTATATCCAAAGGATTCATATTTTTTTTGTTTTTCTTTAAATTTTTTGTTTTGAAAAATCTGATTTTTTACAACTCGCAACTTATAAGATATATATATATTTTTTTCAACTATAAGTTAAAGCCCGCCGTATAACTTCATATTTTATCCAATTTAGGCGTCATTCTACAATTTTTATCCTCAATTTATTTTTAATAAACCTGCGCTTAAGGTTTTCGCAATCCTTAAAAATCAACAAGCCGCTTTCTTATGTAATCTCCTTTAATCTAACTATAAACAGAAAAAAGTCCCATATCTAAAAATATTTAATTGCAAAAATAATAAACGGATTTCTCTCTTTGCTCGAAATGCTGGACTTCTTATTTTGCCGCATGTTATTTTTATTTGTTATTTCGAACAAAGCGAGGAGACGCCTGTTATTAAATATTTTCTTTTAACTGGAATGATTATAATTTCGGCGGATAACAAAACAATTTGTTTGTTTGCAAGGCGAAAAAAAATTTAACTGTAGGAATGCATGTAGTATTTCGAGGATTAAAATTTTTTTCAATGCCTCAAACCGGCAAAATGCGAAGTCGTCCGCCGGAATTTCGGGGTTATAAACAGTTTGCCGCAAGCTGCCCGCATGCCGCCGACACATCGCTTCCTTTACTATTTCTTATTATAGCGGTAATGTTATTATCGGAGAGTATTTTCTGAAATTGTAAAACCGTATCGAGGTTCGGGGCTTCAAACTCGCTTTTAAAATGGTTATTAAATGGTATAAGATTAACCTTTCCCTTAACCTCTTTTAAAAGTTTTATAAGCTTTTTTGCATCATTTTCGGAATCGTTTATATCTTTTAGCAAAACATATTCAAACGTAATCCGGTCTCTTGGCTTTAAAGGATAATTTTTACATGCGTCGATAAGGGTTTCTATAGGATATTTTTTATTGATAGGCATCAGCATGTCTCTAATTTTATTATCCGCCGCATTTAAAGATACTGCAAGTCTTGCTTCGGTATTTTGAGCAAGTTTTTGAAAATTTGAGACAATGCCGCAGGTGGATACCGTAACCCGTCTTTTTGAAAAGCATAGTCCTTCATTGGAATCTATAATGGTATTAAGCGCCAAAATAAGGTTCGAAAGGTTTGCCAAAGGTTCTCCCATACCCATAAATACAAGATTGGTAAGCCTTTTGTGCTCTTTTAAATCCGCTTTTATGTCAATAATCTGAGAGATTATTTCCGCTTTCGAAAGGTTTCTTACTAATCCGAGTTTTGCGGTTTGGCAAAATCTGCATCCCTGAGCGCATCCCGCCTGACTCGATATACATAAGGTATAATGATTTTTTTCAGGTATAAGCACGCTTTCTATGAGGTTTGAATCTTTTAATTTAAAAAGATATTTTTTAGAGCCGTCTTTTGATTTCCTGATTTTAATTGTTTCAAGACTGCCTATACAAAAAAAACTTTCAAGGATTTCTCTGTTTTTTTTGGATATATCCGTCATTTCGTAAAAACTTTTAGAGTTTTTGACGTATATCCATTTTTTTATCTGTTTTAAATGATACGGGGCTATTTTGTTTGTTTTAAACCAATCAGAAAGCGTTGAATCTGAAAAATTAAGTATATCCTGTTTTTCAAAAAGGTTTGGCATCAGATTTTATATATTACTCTGGCGTTGGAAACGATTATATCCACATATTTATCGTTCGCCTCCATAGGTATAACCGGCAGTATTTGCTCTTCAAAGCATACGGACACTTTTCTTACGGTCATCGGAAGATGCGGAATTATTTCGTCGTTATATACGCATTCTTCCGCTCCGAGTCTGCCTCCTTTTTCGTCAAATGCAAATCCGGGTATTAAGGCGATATCAAGATAGTCTGCCGGAACTTTTTTACATCTTGAAGCGTCCGGTTTTAACTCTCCGTTATCATCTTGTATCAGGTCTTTTTCAAGATCGTCTATTTTAAAAAATTCTAATTCTTCCATTTCTTTATTAAAAAAAGGCAGGGTTACTATTTTGCCTCTTTCGACGGTTTTTTTTATAAAAAGTTTATAACTCGGATCATATTCATGTCCTATATATAATAAAACTATGGAAGCTTCAAAAAAATTTGCCAATCCAAAAAGCCTATTTATAACATCCGTATTTAATTCCTTTAATTTTCTTTCAGGAAGCTGTTTTAAATATTCTATAATTTGTAGTCGTATTTCTTCTTTTTTTTGTTTTATTTCGTCCATAATATACGCTCCGCTTTTATAATATATTTTCAATCAATTATAATAACAATCAAAGCGTAAGAGTCAATACAAAGCCCTCCGAATAAATTAGTAATATAAAAGAAACCTTGATAGCCGATTTTATATGTAATCGAGCGAAAAGTTTTACATGGCGGCTCTTATCGCCTACGATATTTTTTTTGAAGGGGGCAAAAATTACTTGCCGTTATATAAAAAATTGCGGATATTCGGAACGGTTTTCAAAATATTATCAGGGACTGTCCATACTATCTCTTTGTCTGCCTTAAACCATGTAAGCTGTCTTTTTGCATATCTTCTTGTATCCCGCTTTATAGCGTCAACCGCTCTATCCAAAGAGATTTCCCCTTCCAAAAAATTATTTATATGCTTATAACCTATGGACTGCATAGATTTTAAATTTTTTGAATACCCTTGTTTAAACAAATGCTTCGCCTCTTGTATAAAGCCTTCCTCTATCATTTGATCAACTCTGCGGTTGATTCTTTCGTACAGCGTCTGTCTATCAATCTCCAACCCTATTTTATAAGCCTCAAATTTTTTCTCTCCAAATTGATGCGTTTTATGATAGGAGGATATTTTTTTTCCGGTAGATTCGAAAACCGTAAGCGCTCTTATTATCCTATAACTGTCGTTAGGGTCTATCTTTGCGGCGGCTTCCGGATCTGTTTTTTTTAATCTTTCGTATAAAAAAATCGTCCCTTTTTCCGCCGCCTCTTTTTTTATCCTCTCTTTTACCGACTCGGAAGACTTTTCATCCTTAAATATTCCGTAAATAAGGGTTTTTATATAAAGCCCTGTGCCGCCGGTTACAAAAGCGGGTATTTTTTTTTGCCAAAGCTCGCCTATTATTTTTTTCGCTTTTTCGGAAAAAAGAGCCGCGCTAAAGTTTTGACTCGGTTCCAATATATCTATTAAATGATGTTTTATCGCTTTTTGTTCCTCTATGGTAGGTTTTGCGGTTCCGATATTCATATGTTTATATATCTGCATCGAATCCGCGCTTACTATTTCGCCGGAAAAAATAGAGGCGAGTTTTATTGCAGAGGTTGTTTTTCCTATACCGGTAGGTCCGCATATTACTATTATTTTGGTTTTTTGCAGCGCGCTATCTTTCATTTCCTCTATTTAAATTTCATCATTTTTTTTTCGATTAAATAGCGTTTTTTCTGTTTATAATTTAATCAAGGGATTTCTCCTTGCTTACGCTCGTCGAAATGACAGGCAAAAAGAATAAAAAAAATTACTTCTCGTCATTTCGAGCAAAGCGAGAAATCCCTTAATTATTTTTATAATAGACTTTTCCTCTAATTATATTAGCTCCGCTTTCGCAAAACAAAAGCGAAAATCCAAAGAGACGAGTAAAAAGAGCAGCAAATAAACTTGAACGGCTACCTCTTTTTTTTAATTTCGGCGGACAACTTTGTAGTTTGCGCCCGAAACGTTCAAAGTCTTTTGCAATTATTTTTTATTAAAGCAGTGGCTTATAATAGGCGTTTTTCATTAACATATAACGAAGCGCCAAATCGCCGATAAATACCGAAAGCAATCTTATAACCAAAAGCCCGGAACTTGTCGGCGAATAAATCGTAATAAGCGCCGGAAGCAGAATGCCTATACAGAGAATAAAGGTATAAAAAAACTTTGAAGAGGAACCGCAAAGCATGTCTTTTATAGAAATGGCGGCAATTTCGGAAGAATGAAAGGCGCTCCATAAATACATAATCAGGCAAATAATATAAGTAAGAAGCATAACAAGAGACAACTTTGCAATGCCGAAACTTGCCAATAGTCCATTTTTTAAAAGAAGAATCTCTACAACCTGATACCCTACCCATAACCCGGAAATAATCGATAAAGGAAGAACAATAGAAGAGTTCCAAAAGGGAATCGCTTTCATGGTATTCATTGTAGCAAACCCATGCATAATAAGAAGAATGCAAATAATGCCCATTATGCTTTTCATATACACGCCGTTAAAGGCGGAGGCTCCTACAATTTGAAAAAAACCGAAAGCCGCAAAAACCATTATTACCCAAACTCCTCGCGAAAGCTCCGAAGTTTTGGGCTTTAAAAAAATTCTCCAAAACCTTAAAGGATTTCCAAGATAATACATATGAACTCCTCCGCCTAAAACAAGCGTCAGAAGCCATCCGAAGACCATTCCGCCTTTAAGACCGAATATCATAGATAAAAAATATATTCCGGCTCCTACTTCGGATAAAAAAAAGGCAAGCATTAAAAAAATGCCATTTTTTTCAATCCACTCGCTTTGAGGAGTCGGCTTGATCATCCATTCGTAATCAGTGCGTTTTATATTCTCCATAGTTTTAACAAACCTCCTGAAATTTTATCGGATAACTTCACAGTTTGCTATCCGGCAAAATTTTAATCATTATTTTTTACGATTAAACATTTTAAAAAAGAACAAAACAGGCATTTTTCGTAAAATCGGCTTTTATTTACGCCTTATAAATCTTAACCGCCACAGACGTCTCAATATTTCCGGTTATAGGATCGTAATGTCTTAAATAGGTAGGCATTAGCTTGCAAAAATTACTCCCTTTGCCCATAGCTACGGGCCTTCCTTTTGCCCATAAGCCGCCTTGCCCTGCTATTCCTACAACTTTAGGATGCTGCCCCTCCATAGTTTTTATTATTCCGTCCTCTTTGGTTCCGTATCTGTTTTCTATAATAACCTTATCTCCGTCTTTTAATTCCCTTTTGTCAGCCAGCCCTTTGTTCATTGTAATCGTAAAAGTATAAGGACAGAGTTTGCTTACTTCGTCAATCATAGGGTTCTGAAAAGTTGAATTGTTGGTATGAAGAATATCTCTGTAAGAAAAAGCAAGTAGATTAAATTCGCTGTCCATCTCCTTATAACAGGTTGGAGTAAACCAGCCCGGAAGCGGAGTGTACTGCTCCGTATCAAGATTAAAATCAACCTCTTTACATATTTTTTCCGCCTCGTTTCTGTCATGAACAAGAAACTCCATGTAAGTCGGAACCCGAGCCTTTGTATGCCAGCGCCAATAAACATCCTCTATAGGCTTATGCCATGTAGCATATCCTTGTTTTTGAATTTTTTCTTTATCATCTCCGTAAACCCAAGTAAGAACGCGCTCCCCTATCTCTTTCCATGTCATAAGCCCGTCTTCCGGCTTAAGCTTTAAATTCTCGTCCGTAATGCTATAATACTCGTTTAACAGTTGATAATATTTGTCTAATACTCCCACCCTGTTTGCTATGTCCAAATAAACGTCCATAAAAAATCTGCATTCGCCCAAAGGCTCCGCCACTTTTTGCTGCATATGAACATACCACTCTTCGTAAGAGGGGCTGCCGCTAAAGAAAAAGGAGTCTATCTCGCTGCTCCAGCAGTCCTTTTCAAGATAGGAAACGTCCGGCAAAATAATATCTCCTATAGCTTCGTCCGTTTCGTTAGACCAAATGTCAATCTGAACCACAAACATATCCTTAAAAAAGTCAACCGCCGCTTGCCAGTCCGCCTGACTTATTACAAAATTAGCGGATATGCCGAAAACCATTTCCGGTCTTGCTTTCATGCCGAATTTTTCGTATATTTCGTCCCGCTCCTTTACATAAGGAATATGAGAAAGAGTGGAATGATGCCAAAAATCTACGCAGCCCGCATTGCCGCATGGAATGGTCGGCTTTTTTGGAGGCCACGGCATATGAGAATAAAATACCGCGGGAATTAAAACTCCGTCCGGTCCTATCTTAGGCAGTCTTTCATAATTTCCACCCGGATATTTTCTTCTTATGGAGGGCCATCCCAAAGTTCCGCCCGGAACATCCTCCGCTCCCACCAATTCGCAAAGCAGATCGATTGACGCTACCTGATGAATTCCGTTATAATGTCCTTGCGAGCCTCTAAAGGTAACCGCCGCTACGGGTCTATACGGAAAGGTTTTGCCCTCTATGGTTATTGTGCTTCCGATCTGGGCGTTTTCAACCCATTCTTCCGCTATTCTTATAATAGTAGCCGCAGGAACAGTGCTGATTTCGGAAGCCCATTCTGGAGTATACTGTTTTAAATGCTCTTTTAACAGAGCAAAGCCGGGTCTTACCTTTTCGCCGTAAACTTCATATTCTCCTTCGATTGCAGGAGCGTCGTCTTCAATATCTTCGGCGTCAAACTCTTTTGCTTGTCCATCTTTAGTATCGTACAAAAGAGGTTTGCCAGATTTTTCATGCCTTATATAAGTTCCGTCCTCTTTTATTAAATAAGGAAAATTGGTTTTTGCCCTTAAATAAAGCTCGTCATACTTGCCGAGAATATTTACCATATGATTTGCCATTGCCAAAGCCACCGCGGAATCTGTTCCCGGAAGAATAGGAACCCATTCCGTAGCTTTGCCTCCCGCAAAATTACACATAGGATCAAACACAACCTCCTTAATTCCTCTACGAACCGCATCCGCTCTTAACCTTGCGTTAGTCATTGCGGAATGTCCGGAGCCTGTGCCTTTGCTTGACCCCCATTTTAAAACATATTTGGTATAACGCCAATCTGGTGCTATAGACCATGCCCCATGTATAAGTCCGCCCATCATATGAGCGGCATTTCCGCAATGAAGGCTGCCGCCGCCTATTATAAAACAGCCGTTATCTTCAACTCCAAAAGCTTTTGCATAAAAATAAGCATGATTATGAGGACCGTCGCTTGCGCGCATAGTTTGGTTAGTAAATAGAATCTTATTAGGATTATCTTCCATAATCTTTTTCATTCTTGTCGATATCTCGTCAAGCGCCTCTTCCCAAGAAATCTCTTTCCACTTCGGATCGACTCCTATCCCTTTTTCCGGATTAGTTCGTTTAAGAGGTTTTGTAATGCGGTTAGGATCATAATAATACATAAGTCCCGCGGCTCCCTTGCCGCAAAGCCCTCTTCCTGTTCCTCCCATCGTAGTATCGGATATGCCCTCTATTTTAACCGGAAGTCCGTTTACCCTTCTAACTCGAACGCCGCATCCGCAATAGCAGACGCCGCAAGTGGTGTTAATCCATTCATCCTTTTTAATCTTTTCTTCTTTATACCCCATCAGCCCTCCTTTTTAATAAAGTTAAAACGGTTGTAAGTTCTTAAGAACAAGGCGATAGCAAAATGAGAATTAAGATGCGCAGCAACAAGATTTTGTCCCGTTTTTAAATTATTTACGAATAAATTTACTATGATTATATAAAAACCCTGCATTGCAACGTTTTCACCGTTATTTATATCTTTTCGTTAAAAAATTAAAAACCGCTTTCTTTATACCTTTTCACTTATTGCCATAGATTATAAGCATTATTTTTTGCGTATAAATAAAACAGACAATAAAATTTTAACTACTAATAGAAAATTGCGATTTTCCAACTAATAGCGCTCGGATTTTATTTGATAAATGAAGTTGATATAGAATGCAGACCGAAATTCCGAAATTAGAGCCGAACTATAATAAATAGAATTAATTCAGTCAACTTTTATAATTATCCGGGCAAAACTCCAAGCTGTCTAAGCAGTCCCAAAGTGTCCATCTGCTCCCATTCTTTTTTTATCTTATCCTCTTCAAATTGATAAATATTAATTCCTGATATAACAATCTGTTTTCCGGTAGGCTCTATGCCGTAAAAAACGCCGTTATGAGTGGCGGCGCCTTTCCAACGAACTACCGTAACATTATTATCCGTAATAGTATCCACTATCCGAACATACCAATCCGGAAAAGCGGAGCGAATCATCTTTACAAATTTAGCCATAACCGCCCTGTTCCGCTCCGGCTCGCTTCCTATCTGAAAAGCAAAATCCGAAGTAGTTAATCTCTCCAGAGCCGACATATCCCCTCTATTCCATACCGTTTCCACATAATCCCATATAATATCCACATTAGTATTAGGCGTCATAGCTTTACCTCTCCTTTTGTCTCGTTTCCATAGAAACTTGCCCTGCTTTAAAGCGCCGGACGTTAAATTTTTTTTGCCTCAAATCAAACCGTTTCTACGCAAATCGTTTAAATATCGCATCTGTTTCAACTCTTTTTCACATTTTTATTTACAAATAAAGCAAATAGAAATTTAACAAAACAATTCATATTAGATTTCAATATTCTTAACAAGTATTTTGTTAATTTTGACTGCAAACTCAAATAAATTATTTAACCGATTAGCATAAAAAAAAGCCTTGCCCCTTATAAAAATTTTGCTTGTTTTATAGAAAACATTACAATAAAAGAATTGCCGAAGCTTAAATGCCAAGCTTATCCATCGGTTACCAACACTCAAACCGCTTTTTTTCAAGAGGAGATAAAATGGATACTATTACTACAACCATAATTACTGCAATAACATCGGGAGTAAGCCAAAGCATATTCGAAGGGATTAAAAAAGTTATTGCCAAAAAACTCGGGGGTAAAAACAAGGTTTCGGAAACAATTGAGGAATTGGAAAAAGAACCGAACTCTTCGGAACTTCAAAAAAAATTGGAAAAAAATATAATATCCGCAAAGCTTAATGAAGATGAAGAGATTAAAAGCCTGTTAGCGCAAATACCCGCAACCGAGTTTAATATAAACGCCGAAAAAATCGGCATAGTCGCCAATACATTTAATAATAAAGGCGTAATCAATCTTTAATTAAATACGCAAAAAAAAATCATCGTAAAAAAGATATTCAAAGTTTATTTGCGTAGCGCCTCTTGTCGATGAGGGGACAAGTAAAAAGCGAAGCAAATAAATTTTGAATATCTCTAAATCCCATAGGCTTTATAAACAAAGGGAAAACAAATGAATAATAATTATAACGCTCAAAAAATAGGAATTACCGCCCAAAATTTCCAAAACTATGGGCAAATAAATTTTGAAAAATCGGAAAAAAAAAAACAAAATATACCCTGCCTCCGCGCGACAAAAATTTTAAAGGCAGAGAAGATAAGATTAACAATCTTATGGAAAGTCTTAAAACCGGAGGAAATATTATTGGGTTTTGCGGCTCCGGCGGCATAGGCAAAACCTCGATTGTAACAGAAGCCTTATGGCGTTTAAAAGATAAAAAGGAATTGGAAACGCTATTTAAGGACGGGGTTATATGGCACGATTTTTATCAAGAGCCTAAAGCCGAATTTTTATTTGAAACCATAGCTTATCGTTATGGTTGGGAAGCAAAGCCAAACCCATTTGAAGCGGCAAAACTTGCCTTATCCGACAAACAAGCCCTTTTATTTTTGGACGGAGCGGAAAAAGCGGATAATTTAAAGTTAATTCTATCTATCAGGAGCGGATGCAGCGTAATTATAACAAGCAGAGACAAAAAAGCCATGCCTACGAATCGGGTAAATGTTTCTCCGTTAAATCTATCCGAAGCTTCGGAGCTTTTAGAAAAATTAGGCGGCAAATATGCGGAGGATACGGCAAACGTTAAAAAAATCTGTAAAATAATGGGCTGCCTGCCTCTTGCCGTAAAAATTGCCGGAAATTATATTAATAATAACCAAGAGCCTGCAAGCGAATATTTACAATGGCTACAAAAAAGCCCGCTTGAAGCGCTTGACGACGGCAAAAAGGAAACGGAAAGCATACCTTTGTTGCTTAAACAAAGCTTTGAAAAAATAAGCCGATCCGCAATTGAGGTTACCTCCGTAATAAGCGCTTTATCTTTTGCCCCTTTTAATAAGGTAATAATAGAAGCGGCGCTTAATAACACGGAAATAAAAAAAGATATAAACCTGCTTTTAAGATACGGATTAATATCCAAAATAGAAAATCTTTATATAATAGCTCATTCTTTAATTTACGAATATATTAAAAAAAATTATCCTCTGAGAAAATCCGCATTAAAAAATTTATTCCTCTTTTATACCTATTTTATTTTAATGGGGTCAAAACATGT
>JAOZTP010000134.1 GCA_029939135.1 Desulfobacterales bacterium | reverse complement strand
TTCCGGCGTCCATTCCTTTTTTTCATTCTTACCTTCGCAAAACTCCGGCGGCTTAAAAAAATATACCGGCTCCGCCTCCTTTTTATCCTCATTATAAACAAGCCCCTGTTCCATAGGAAAGGTTCGGCAAGAATAAGGGCGGGCGTCATAAACGGAACAACCGTTTTCTTGCAAAAACGGACAAGTTTTTTGCTCGTTTTCCGCCATTGAAAGCAATACCTCTGGAAAACAGGTTTCCCGCCTTATTACTATGTCAGTATGCTTATCTATAAAAGCGTCGGAAGAAATATTTAAAGCCCGCTTTAACCTTATAACATCGTAAGGATACAAAAAAAGCTTTAAATTACGGCAGCATATATTAAAACATTTTAAATTGGCATGGCACTCAAACAAAAAGGTTTCGTTCTTTTTTACAGATTTTGCGTCAAGTCGATTAATATCCGCCTCTTTTAAGTGTTTCATAAATTGCTTCGCTTTAATGTAGGTTAGATAAAAAATTTTATATGCCGCCGGCAAATCCGAATTTATTTAATAATCGGCGGTTCAATTTGATTAAGGGATTTCTCCTCGCTTCGCTCGTAAAAATGACAAAAAAAAGTAGCTCGTTTATCTTCGAATTTTATCAATATTATAACAAAGCAGTTTGTTTATTCTTTTTAAATTAGTTTTAAATTTTGCCGGATAACAAAGTAGTTTGGTTGTTTGCAAGGCTTACGATAATTTTAACCGCAGGCTTATTATTAGTAAATCGAGGATTAAAATTTGAGTATAACGCCACAAACGGGCAAAATAGGAAGTTATCCGCCAAAATTTATAATTTTAGGTAACACCGTATAATATTCTTAAAAGCGTTTACATAAGAAATAATAACGGTTACTTCCTGCTCCTGCTTTAAAAGATAAGAATGAGAAACCGGAATATTGCATATAATCATATAATCGGTAAGAAGCGTAGTATAGGTATTATAGTTTTTGCCTATAACAAGCCCCTCCTTTTCCTCTCCTATCTTTGTTTCAAGATGTTTTAAAAGCCAGTAACGATTTCGTTCCTGCTGTATTTTAGATACGGCGCCCATAGGCGTTTCAAGATCGTATATTATATTTTTTATCTCCGCATTTGTATAAGGAGTCTCCAAATTAAAAACCGCCTTGATTTGACGCTGATTTACAAGATCGTAATATTTTCTTATAGGAGAGGTTGCGGTAGTATAAACCGCAACTCCAAGCCCTGAATGACGTATTGGAGCGTCGCTTAAAATAAAAGGGCTCAAATGCCTTCTTTGCATCCAATTTTTAAATAGACTATCGGAAAAATTTGTAAAAAATCTTTTATGCGGCTCCTGCTGTCCTCGAAATATTGCGGGCATATTATTATCTTGTAAAAATTTGCCGGTTAACATATTCGCTGCAATCATTATTTCGGAAACCAAAAGCCGAGAAGGGCTTTCCTTATCTATTTTATTAACGGTTATATCCTTATTTTCGTCTAACCATATATTGATTTCCGGCAGATTTATATGCGCCGCATTATCCGCAAACCGTCTTTCCCGAAACGCTTCGCCAATTTTATATAATATCTCCAAATCCTTATCTATATTTATAATAAGGTTTACGTCATAATATGTTAAGCGTCTATGAACCTTAATAATGCCAGGAAAAATATCATATTTTTGAATGGTAAAATTTTTATCAAGCTTAATCATTATGCTTATTGTATGAGATATTTTATCTTCTTTTAAAGAGCATATATCTTCGGAAATAATATTCGGAAGCATTGATATTTTTTGATCCGGCGTATATATGGAGCTTCCCCGTTTTTGCGCTTCCATATCTACAGCGCCGTTTTTTTTTATAAAATGCCCCGCATCCGATATATGAACTCCAAGAATATAATTGCCGTTATCCTCTTCAATGCTGATAGCGTCGTCAAAATCGGAGGTTAAAGCGCCGTCTATTGTAACAGGGCGAAGCATTGTAAGGTCTTTTCTGTTATTATAATCTTTAAAGATCAAACTTTTCGATAGGTTGGCAATATCTTCCGCCTCTTTTTGAACCTCTTTTGCAAAGGATACGGAAACTTCATATTTTAATATATTAAGGTTAATATCTTTATCCCATATTTTAAGTTTTATAAAGGCTTTGAATATAGCCTCTTTTCCTGCTATTTTAAAAATATCAAATTCGCGGTTTTCAGCTTGAGATAGATTTTTAATCTGATTGTAACCCTTTAATATGTCGCGGACAATCTTATGATAAGGGCTTTTTTTTTCGAACAGATAAAAGGAGGCAAATTTTTTTATAAGCCGGTTATTTTTATCTCCGGCGGTCATGCCTTTTATATTATTATTACTCTTTATTAAAGCGTTATATAACCATAGCGAGGCGTATTTTACAAACTCTTCTTCCTGTTTCTGTTTCTGTTTTTCTATTATTTTTGCTTCGATTTTTTTTTGCGTATTAGGAATAAACAGGTTTTTATTAAACTGAAAATAAAGCCTGTCTTTAAAAAGAGACCGTATAACCGCAGATTCGCAGTCCATATCCGGTTTGTCAAAATAAAAGGCGGCAATTTTATTTGCGGACAATCGAATATGCTGATCTTTAAATTCTTCCCATATTTTTTTTATAGATATTCTCCCTGCAATCTTCTCTCTTTTTTTTGCAATATCTTCAAGTTCGCTCGCTATTTCGGAATGATTGCGAGATAAATCAATATAAGCGTTATCTTCCGTAAAAATTATCCTTTTTGTATTAACGGATATAGCTTCGTTAAATTGATTAAGCATTTTTAAGACTCTGCCGTCTAATGCCAATACTATGGCGGATACAATATTGGTTTTATTTATAAATTCTACTATGCAACCCTGTTTCATAAGTTTATATCGGTTTTTTTATTTCGGATTCGGATACTATTTTTACAATTATCCTTTTTGCGTATAAATATTTTTATTAATGTCCGCTGGTAAATAAAACGCTTCCCCAAGTAAAACCGGCTCCAAAAGCGGATAAAACCACTTTATCCCCTTTTTTGATTCTTTTTGCGTCATAAGCCTCGGACATTGCAATCGGTATTGTGGCGGAGGAGGTGTTTCCGTATTTATGAATATTAACGAAAACCTTTTCCGACGGCAATCCGATCCTGTCTCCCACTACCGATATTATTCTATTATTTGCCTGATGAGGTATAAAAAGGTCTATATCCTCCGCGCTAAGCCCGTTTTTTTTTATAAGTCTTAAAAATGTATCGCTCATCCCTTTTACCGCAAATTTAAAAACGGTTTTGCCGTCCTGATAAAGATAATGAAGCTTATTAGATACGGTATCTACGCTTGCGGGCATAATACTGCCGCCCGCCTTAATATTTAAATATTTTCCGCCTTCTCCGTCCGTTCTAAGAATATAATCGCAAATCCCGTATCCGTCTTCTTTGCTCGGCTCTAACAATACCCCGCCTGCTCCGTCTCCGAAAAGCACGCATAAATTTCTATCTTCATAATCAACATAAGCGCTAAGTTTTTCTGCGCCTATTATAATTATTTTTTTCTCTTTTTTCGCCGCCATAAATTTGGAAGCCATAACAAGAGCGTAAATAAAGCCGGAACATCCCGCGTTAACGTCAAAAGCCCAGCAATTATTTGCCTTAAGATTCTTTTGAACCAAAGCCGCCGCAGACGGAACATACATATCGGGAGACGCGGTTGCCACAATAATAAGGTCTATTTCATCCGGCGAAATTCCTCTTTTTTCAATAAGTTTTTCCGCTGTTTTGGTCGCCATGTAAGAAGAACCCTTATCCTTATCTAAAATGCGTCTTTCTTTAATTCCTGTGCGGGAGGTTATCCATTCGTCGCTGGTATTAACCATTTTTTCAAGGTCTTTATTGGTAAGCTTGGCGTCCGGAACATAATGAGCCGTTGCGGTAATTATCCCTCTCATTATATATCTTTCTCCTTTATAAAACATTAAAATGGTTTTTTTGCGCAAGTCTTGCGGTTATCTAACATATAGATTTATAAACGCAATGAAATATTCTTTAATTATTTAAGAAACAATTTAAATATAAAGGTTTTTTTGATTTTATATATAGAATAAGCTGTTTTTTTTTATTGTTATTAACGTAAAAATAGCTTATAAAAAAACCAATTGTAGATATTATAACAGAGGCATACAATTAGCAAAATAGTTTAACTTAATACTATCCAGAATATCACATTCAATCTCCTGAATAGCAAAGAAAGCCGAAACGCCCTGATTTCCCCATAGTTATATTGAAAAAATTAGTTAAAAGATAAGCCTCTAAACTGTTGAATAAAATATAAAAAAATTAGAAAGGGAGATTGAATATTTATGCTTAATGTTTTTATTAGCTATTCTACACAAGATATTGATTATGTAAATAAGGTTCAAGCTTGTCTTGATCAACTCGGAAAAAAAATAAATATATTCAGAGCGGATAAGAGTATACCTCCGGGCAAATATCTTGCAGAGGAAATTTCAACGGCAATACATAAATGCAACCTGTTTATTCTTTTTTGGAGCGAAAATGCCGAAAGCTCCAAATGGGTTCCTTTGGAAGTAGGAAAAGCGCACTCATTGAACAAGGATATTGTGCCTCTTATTCTTACAAAAAATCTTCAGTTGCCTCCTTTTATTTTAGGGATAAGATATATTCCTTTGTATAAAAATCCTATAAAGGGATTTAACCAGCTTATAAGATTGGTTAATGATAAATCGTATAATAACGGCGCGGCAAAAAAGGCGATAATTACAGGAGGAATAATAGGAACGTTAAGCGGATTAGCGTATTTCGTATCCAAAAAACTTGGAAATAAAAAAAACGTCGAACAAGCGGACGAAAAAATAGGCATTGAGGCAGATTAAAAAAATGTGACAAAAAACGCTTTAAAAAAAGATAAAACGAAAAAAAGTTTTTAACCGCAGGAATATATTTAATATTTCTCTGATTAAAAACTTTTTTTCAACGCCGCAAACTA
>JAOZTP010000133.1 GCA_029939135.1 Desulfobacterales bacterium | reverse complement strand
GTCCTCTTAACGAAAAATGGGATAAACATAAATTTGAACTAAAGCTTGTAAATCCTGCAAATAAAAGAAAATTTACCGTCATAGTAGTAGGGACAGGGCTTGCCGGAGGCTCTGCCGCCGCATCTTTGGCGGAATTAGGATATAACGTCAAAAATTTTTGCATTCAGGATTCCCCGAGAAGAGCCCATAGCATAGCGGCGCAGGGCGGAATTAATGCGGCAAAAAACTATTCAAACGACGGGGACGGCATAAAAAGACTTTTTTACGATACAATAAAAGGCGGAGATTTTAGAGCAAGAGAAGGGAATGTTTATAGACTGGCTCAGATCAGCAACAATATAATTGATCAATGCGTAGCTCAGGGCGTCCCTTTTGCCAGAGACTATGGGGGACTTCTTGCAAACAGAAGCTTTGGCGGGGCTCAGGTTTCAAGAACATTTTACGCGCGAGGGCAAACGGGACAGCAGCTGCTTCTCGGAGCATATAGCGCATTATCAAGGCAGATAGGAGCGGGCAAAGTGGCAATGTTTAGCCGCCGCGAAATGCTTGAGCTTGTAACCGAAAATAATAGAGCCGTAGGAATAGTAGTCAGAAATCTGATTAACGGTGATATTGAAACTCATGCGAGCGATGCGGTGGTATTATGCACGGGCGGTTACGGAAACGCATTTTTTCTTTCTACAAACGCTATGGGAAGTAATGTTACTGCAGCTTACAGGGCATATAAAAAAGGGGCTCTTTTTGCAAATCCATGCTTTACTCAGATACATCCCACATGTATACCGGTTCACGGCGATTATCAGTCCAAGCTTACTTTAATGAGCGAAAGTTTAAGAAACGACGGAAGAGTCTGGGTTCCGAAAAAACCAGGAGACAAGCGGAGTCCGGACCAGATACCTGAAGCGGAAAGAGATTATTATTTGGAAAGAAGATATCCGAGTTTTGGCAATCTTGTTCCGCGAGACGTTGCATCGAGAAACGCCAAAGCTCAATGCGATAAAGGAAAAGGGGCGGGCGAAACCGAACTTGCGGTTTATCTTGATTTTAGAGACGCAATCAAAAGAGACGGCAAGGATGTAATAGAGAAAAAATACGGCAACCTTTTTGCAATGTATGAAAAAATAACGGCGCAAGACCCTTATCAAACTCCTATGATGATATATCCAGCGGTTCATTATACTATGGGCGGCTTATGGGTTGATTATAACCTTATGAGCTCTATAGACGGACTTTTTGTTTTGGGCGAGGCTAATTTTTCGGATCATGGGGCAAACAGACTAGGAGCAAGCGCTTTAATGCAAGGCTTGGCGGACGGATATTTTGTAATACCATATACCATAGGCGGTTATCTTGCAGGCGTAACTCCGGGCAAAACTCCGGATTCGGCGCAGGTATTTACGGACGTCGCAAAAGAATGCGAAGAGAGCGCAAAAAGGCTTTTATCTATAAACGGCAAGAAAACGGTTGACGATTTCCATAAAGGTCTCGGACTTATTCTATGGGATTACTGCGGCATGTCAAGAAACGAGCAGGGACTTATAAAAGCAAAAGGTATGATTGCCGAGCTTAGAGAAGAATTTTATCAAAATGTTTTAGTTCCGGGCGCAGATAAAGACCTTAATCAGAGTTTGGAACGAGCCGGACGGGTTGCGGATTTTCTTGAATTCGGAGAATTAATGGTATCCGACGCTCTTAATAGAAAAGAATCTTGCGGGGGACATTTTAACGAGACTTTTCAAACCGAAGAAGGCGAAGCGCTGCGAGACGACCAAAACTTCTGTTATGTTTCCGCATGGGAATTTACTGGAGACGGCAAAGAACCCGCGCTTCATAAGGAGCCTCTTGAATTTGAAAACGTTAAATTAACGCAAAGGAGTTACAAATAGTGTCTGAAACAAATAGAATTACTTTAAAGCTTAAAGTCTGGCGTCAAAAAGTCGGAGAAAGCAAAGGAAAGTTGGAGGAATATCAGGCAAAAGAAATACCTACGGATATGTCCTTTTTGGAAATGTTAGACGTTGTAAACGAAGAGCTTACCATAAAAGGAGAGGAGCCTATAGCGTTTGATCATGACTGCCGAGAAGGAATTTGCGGAATGTGCGGAGCCGTAATAAATGGCAGAGCTCATGGGCATGAAAAAGGAACGACTTTATGTCAGCTTCATATGCGGCATTTTAAGGACGGGGAAACCGTATTTATAGAGCCGTTTAAAGCAAAGGCTTTTAAGAATATCAAAGACCTTATTGTAGATAGAACCGCTTTTGATAAAATAATACAATCCGGCGGGTATATTTCGGCTAATACCGGCGGCGCTCAAGATGCAAACTCTATTCTTATTCCTCAAAAAAATGCGGATTTAGCTATGGATGCGGCGGCATGTATAGGCTGCGGTGCATGCGTTGCGGCATGTCCTAACGCTTCGGCGATGCTTTTTGTAAGCGCTAAAGTTTCTCATTTGGCGTTGCTGCCTCAAGGAGCGCCTGAAGCGGCTGCAAGGGTTGCGGCTATGGTTAATATGATGGACTCTTGCGGTTTCGGGAATTGCTCCAATGAAAGAGAGTGCGAGGCGGAATGCCCCAAAGAAATATCTATTGTTAATATTGCGAGATTAAATCGGGAGTTTTTTAAAGCCGGTTTCTTTAAATCTTAAAATTTCGGCGGATAACTTTGCGATTTGCCCGTTTACAAGGCGAAAAAATTACTTTGTTATCCGCCGAAATTTCATTTATTGAAATGACATGGCAAAAAAAACTTTCTGCCTGTCATTTTGAGCGAAGCAGAAATCCCTTTATTACTTTGATAATCATCCTTTTTTGCGATTAAACTTTTTTAATAACGGGCGTAACTTGCGTTATATGGCGTCATAGGTTGGGGGCTAATCCTTTTTTATAAATTGGTTTGGAGTTACGGCGTAAAAGATTCGGTTAGGTTTGATATATTCATAAGTTGTTTTGCTACATATTCCAAGCTTGCCGTAGAAATATGTCGCCTATCTCTAAAGAATGACCATTTTTTGTTATGCAGGGCAAACGCTTTGCCGTTATGCCAAATATCTATCGGATTAATCACAATTATACCATCCTGTTTTTTCCATTGATTAAAAAAGACTTCGGATTCTATCATCTTTTTTAAATTGGTTACTTTTAAATTGTTCAAATTTTTTCTGTAATTCTTTTCGGATAAAAATATTGTCGCCTTAAGTTTTGAAGTGCCCTCCACTGTAGGGTGCACGCCGATAATAATTATATTTTTTGTCAAAGGTTTAAAATGCTCAATTGTTTCATTGATAAATCTTCCCCATCTTGCAAAAGAATTTTTTGTTCCGAAATTTAAAATAGTTTCCCCGTCGTAAAAATCCCATGCCTGAGATATTACAATATAATCGTAATGTTTATCAGATTTATACAATTCGTTTCTTAACTTATTACAGGATGTATCAGAAAATTTTTTCTGAAATCTAACCCCTTTTAAAAAAATACATCCGCCTTTTGTAACGGTATCGACATCTTTTTTATCAATGTTAAATGCCGTCATAAACGGATATACATACTGTTGTAATAAGGAATCTCCTATAAACAGAATTTTTCCATGTTCTGTTTTTGATATATTAATTCCGGCTTTAAAATGGGTATGAAACGTTGTGGCATATTGTTTGTTAACTTGATAAGCAAATGGGTTTAAAAGTTTAAAGCGTAGGTTGAATCCTTCGTTTTTAGCTACGAAAGCTCCGGCAAACGCAAAAAAAAACAAGCCTGATAATAACGATATAAGGTAATATTTTGATTTTTTATCTTTTTTATTAACCTTTTTTCTGATCGGTTTTTCAATGTAATTGAAAGTGAGCCAAGATAACGGTATTGAAAGGAATAAAACAATAAAAAGGGTTGAAACATTATTTAATGCGGGTTTGAAAAAGCGTAAATATGAAATAATAGGCTGATGATAAAGATATAAAGGATAAGATATTAATCCTAAAAATACCAATGGAGCGGAACTAATCAGCTTTGATACGGTTGTTTGATACGCAAACATAATAAACAGAGCGGTTCCGAGGCAGGGCGCAAGGATGCCGAGTTTTAAAAAATCGGAATTATTATCGAATAAAAACATTGGGATTATAATTAACGGAATTGAAATCAACCCGATAATTTCTTTTTTATTATCGGTAATTTTTAACTTTTCAAAATATCGGCTTCTCATTACCAAAGCGGCAATTCCGCCTATTATTAATTCGAACGCTCTGTATTGTATATAAAAATATGCTTTTAGCGGCGCGGTTTCAACTGTCGCTGACGCCGAGACGAAAGAGGTGAAAAAAAGTATTATCAGTATCGGTAAAATTTTTTTAAGCTTTAATGAAGCTAACAACATTAGTATAGCGGGCCAAAAGAGATAAAATTGTTCTTCAACGCCAAGCGACCAAAGATGAATTAAAGGGCGAACAGCCTCGTCTTGAGCAAAATAATTAACCCCTTGTCCGAAAAGTATGTTTGCCGCTCCTAATGCGGAAAAAAAGATTTCTTTACATAAGCTATCAAATGAAGCGTTGTCATAAAAGAGGAAGCCGAAAATTAAAACTATTAAAAGGGTAATGTTTAATGCGGGAAGGAGTCTTGAAATTCGTCTTTTATAAAAATTTTTAAAAGTAAATTTGCCCGCTTTTATTTCATTAAAAACCAACTCTGTAATAAGATAACCGCTGATTACAAAAAATATATCAACGCCTATGTATCCGCCCGATAAAAAGTTAAAACCGGAATGAAAAAAAATTACTGCTATAACGGAAATTGCTCGAAGCCCGTCTATATCGGCTCTGTACTTCATAATTTGATGTTATAAGGCGTTGGTTATCGCCGCATGATTTCTTTTTTTTGTTGTGTTAAAATTTTAGACCTCGACTTATTTAAAATAGGCCAAGGTCTAAAATGTTATAAGATAACGGTATAACCGTTTAATTGATTGAAATTTTATTTTAGTTTGCCGAGTATGGCGCTTGCTATGGTATTTTTTTGTATCTCTTT
>JAOZTP010000035.1 GCA_029939135.1 Desulfobacterales bacterium | reverse complement strand
ATGACAACAGCAGCTTTACAAACGAAGGTAATACTACTATTGACGTTGGTTATGATGGCATACAGTTTTTTAACGGAGCAAATAATACCATACTCAATACGGAAACCGGCACACTTAATATAACTGCACAAATCGGCATTAATTCGGTGGGAAACGTCGGCAGCGACGAGCATATTATTAATGACGGTTACCTCGGCATTAATTCGAGCAACTCCACAAGCATAAACATGAGAGACGGAGACGATACTTTTACCAATACAGGAACGTTAAGTTTAACCGGAGCCATAAACGGAGGATACGGCGAAGATCAGTTTACTTGGGGAGGCGACCTAATCGAGACTTTTAATCAAGATATTATAAACTTTGAAACAATCGATAAAAACGGCGAGGGAACATGGAATTTAACAGGACAAATACTCGGCGCAACACAGCTTAATATCAATAAAGGAAAGTTTAATTTTAAAGACGCTTTAACAATAGACGGAGATTTAAACTTATACGGCTCTCTTGTAATAGACGTAAACGACGCCGCGGCGGATTTTATCGATATTACCGGCACAGCTAATATAAACGAGGGAAAGCTTATAATAAAAACGCCCGAAGGCTTAACTTTAACGGAAGGATGGCAGCATACAATACTACAGGCGGGAATAATTGACGGGGAATTTGCCGAGTATTCGGACGATTCTTCAGATTATGACTTTTTGCTTGTTTACAATGACAATAATATAACTTTACAATTTATAATCGCCCCTGATAAAATAAGCGATCAAATTATAAATTATAATACTATCGCAAGTTTAAGTTTAATAGATTCTATAAATAATATACTACTTAACACAACGCATAATGTTAAGGCTTCCGCCTCTAATTTTTACATTCCTTTTAATAATGATAAGTCAAAATTCTGGTTTTCGATTATTAATAAAAAATATGATTATAGAAATATAGAGGAGAATATCGAAACAATAGGATTTGATACAAACATATTTGACAACCTTTTAATCGGCGTAGCATATTCCAACGGAGACATAACAGCCGATAATATAGACATGGATAAGTCAGTATATTCCTTATATGGAAAGTTGCGATATGGCGGTTTTAACTTTTATGAGGTTTTGTCTTTAGATAAAAATAAAGATTTGGTATCGGTTAATAATATATCAAATTATATCGGGGCGGATTATACAATAAATTTTGATAATTTTAAGTTAATTCCGAGAATAGGTTTAACTACAATATATAATTCTGATAGTCATACTGTAGTTGCGGATACGGGATTAAAATTTAAGGCGAATATAACCAATAATTTGGAGTTTACTAATGAAGTAAAGTTCTTCGGCGTTCTTAAAAGTAAAAAAATAGATAAAACTGTTTTTGATAATGTAATAACAAACGAAACCGGTTTAAATCTAAAGTATAAAAAAATAACCGCCGGCTTAATATACGGCTTTTCAAAAAGCGGCGAAATCTCTTCGAACTGGTTAGGATTTAATCTTATTTATAATTTTTAAAGAAAAGAGAAGAGAGAGGAAGAAAGGATAAAAAATGAGCCGTTATAATCATAATTTTACCGGAGCAAGATGGTATAAATTCGATTAAAGATCCGGGGCGCATTGACATTCCGCAGTTTAGCATAAAAGCGGTATTCGAAGCGATAGTAAATGCGGCGGCTCACCGCGACTATTCTATATTCGGCTCTAAAATTAGATTGTTTATGTTTGACGACAGACTTGAAATATATTCGCCCGGAACAATTCCGAACAGTATGACTATAGAAAGCCTTCCTTTGCGTCAATCTACAAGAAACGAGCTTATAACAAGCCTGCTTGCAAGGTGTAAAGTTGATATTACAGAAACAAAACAGTTTATGATGGAAAAACGGGGCGAAGGGGTTCCGATAATTATTTCGGGAAGCGAAAAATTATCCGGTAAAAAACCGGTTTATCAATTGATTGACAACAGCGAATTGTTATTAACGATCTATTCGTCTTAAAATAATAAAAAAATATTTACAAAGCTTCTAACTCGGCAAGCTTTTCTCTATATTCCTCTCCGGCTTTTTCAAGCCTATAGGTTAAGCGCTCATATTCTTGAAATCTATCCTCTATTATTTGTTTGCATAACCCCGCTTCCCGCGAAAATTTCGCAATCTCTATCCCTTCCCCTTTTTTAGAGGCTTCTATAATTTGGTTGTTTATAAGCGTTATCTTTTTTTCTGCAGCATCTATCTCCTCTTCCAAAATAACTATCTTTTTTTGTATAGGCTTTGAGATTTTAATTTTTTCGGCAAGTATGTCGGAACGAAGCTTGCGAAGCTCCTTTTTTCCTATTTTTTCCGTTTGAGTTTCCATAATTTTTTCAAAATTCGGTTTTTTTACCCCGTTTTCTTCGTCGTTCCAGCCTCCTTTTTCTAAAAACTCGGCGTAAGTTCCGTTAAATAAAAAAACCTTTTCATCATGAAATATTATCAGTTTTTGAGCGATTGCATTTAAAAACATCTCATTATGGGTCGCCATTATTATTGCGCCGTTAAAATTATCCAAAGCCGCCAAAAGAGCGCCTGCCGAATCCATATCAAGATGGTTTGTAGGCTCGTCTAATAATAAAAGGTTTAAAGGAGTAACAAGCAGTTTGCCAAGTATTACTCTCGCTTTCTCGCCGCCGGAAAGAATTCCGATTTTTTTTAAAGCCGCATCCTGTTCAAACATCATTGCGCCGGCTATGTTGCGGGCGGTCTGCGGATCTATATCCCGAGCCGCATATAGTATCTCCTCCATAACGCTTCTTTGCGGGTTAAGATTTACTATATTTGTTTGTTCGTAAAATCCGATTTGGACGTTAGGATTATATGTTGTTTTTCCTTCCCGCTGTTTTAACGCTTTTGCCAAAATTTTAAGAAGAGTTGTTTTTCCTTTTCCGTTTTTGCCTACAATACATATTTTGTCGTTTGGAGATAAACTAAAATCTAAATTTTTAATAAGCGGATTGCCTTTATCGTAACCGAAGCTAATATTTTCGGCTCGCATAACATATCTGCATTTAATCGGCTTTTCTCTAAAGGTAAATTCAAGATTCTTGATTGCTTCAAGCTTATCTTTTTTCTCCTGTTTTGCAAGAGTCTTAACTCTTGACTGCACAAGCCCGCCCAATCTTGCTTTTGCTCTAAAACGGGTTATAAAAAGCTGTATTTCCCGCCTTTTTTTCTCCTCGTTTTGTCTTGTTTTTTCATATATCTCCTCTTCCGCCGCTATTTGATAATAGTATTTTTCGGTATTTCCCTCGATTTTACGCATTTTTTTTCTATGAATCCCTACGGTTTGGGTTATAACTTTATCCATAAAACTGCGGTCGTGGGTTATTAGTATAAGTTCGCGGGGCCAGTTGTTTAAAAATTTTTCAATCCATCTTATCGAGGTAATATCAAGATAGTTTGTAGGTTCGTCCAAAAGAAGCAGATCAGGCTCAGAAAGAAGAGTTTTTGCAAGGTTTAAACGAATCTGAAATCCGCCGGAAAATTGATAAGGGTCTTTATTAAAATCGGATTGAGCAAACCCGAGCCCCACAAGTATTTTTTCCACTTTCCAAACGCTCTCTTTTTCATTATGATTAAGCCCTCTTATCCCTTCTTTTAAAAGAGTCTCTTCTTTAAATTCTATTTGCTGCCTAACATATCCTATACGATAATTTTTAGGAATTTTTATATCCCCTTTATCTGTCGTTTCATATCCTGCAATAATGTTAAACAGGGTTGTTTTTCCTTTTCCGTTTCTGCCTACAAGCCCAATCCTTTCTTTTCGGTTTAACTTAAATCCGGCATCTTCAAACAGGATGTTTCCTCCGAAGCTTTTTGTTACATTTTGTATGGTTATCATTATATTATTTTATAACTTCCTATTTCTATCGAATTATCTGAATTCTAATTTAAAAAGGCTTTTGCACCTGCGTTACGCTTAAATTTTAATAATCGAAATACTTAATATATTCGTAATTAATACGCAATTATAAGTAAAAAAAGGGTAAAAAAAATAAACGCAACCTTTCGGCTTTACAATTAAGGATTTCTCAAACTACTTCTAAAAGTTAAAGTTGTTAGAACATTGTCTCCGGTCGCTTCCTGCTTTTGCAAGGTAAAGGTTGTTAAAACCGAGCGTATCTCGCTGATATCCGTTGTAGGAAGGTTATTATATCCGTAAAATTTAAAGGTAAGGTCTATTATATTTTCCAAAATGGCATGCGAACTTTGACTTGGAGTTTTTTCATAAAGTATCTGCTTTACAATTTTTGTCGAAGGATCAAAAGAATAGGTTACTATTTCAGATTTTTCCCCTGTTTTCTGTTTTTTGGGATCTATTTTACCATTTAAGTTTTTATCGAAAGTAATTCTTATTTTTGAAGCCGATGCTTCTTCAAAGCCCGCATTCGCGGTATATAACGGATCAAATCCCGCCATTTTTATATCAGCGCTTATTATTTCGGCAACCGCTTGAGCGTCGTTTAATCGCCATAGCCGAGTATTTTCCGTTGCATAGGTTTTATTGAAAACCAAAAAAAAACCAAAAATAGATAATATTAAAATCGAGAATACCCCAATGGTTATAACCGTTTCCATAAGAGTAAAACCGGATTTGCCAAAAACTATTTTAAAAAAGGCTTTCAAAATTAAATTATATTCTTTTCTTTTAATTTTGCTTTAGCTTTAAGAAAATTCTTCCAAACCCTTTTTTGCAATTCCATAAGCTCTAACGCCTGCCTTTTTAATTCGGACATACTTTCCGTTTTTTGCTTCTTCTCCTCTATAATGGAATGAACATTATCGGCAAGTATATTCAGTTCGTCGTCGCTGAATGCAAGTATCCTTTCCTCCTTAAAAATATATTCGGTTACCGAAATTCTTAACATTCTTGCAAAAGCTTTCTGCGTCTTTCTTAATTTCTCGCGCATATTTTTCGGAAATTCATCAGAATAGATTATATGTTTTTTATTATCTTGAAATACTACGGTTTTATTATGTATCCGCCGCCCAAGACTAATAAGTTCTTCAAAATTAAGACCTATATACTCGGCAAGCATTACTCTGATTTTTTCGGAAACTATTTTTTTCCCCGTAAAAAAATCGCTTACATAGGTTGTTTGAATATTTAAAAACTCGGCTATCTTTTTTTGAACGCCCCACCCGCTGCGTCGAATATAAGGCACAAAAGCAAGCCTGAAATATTCCCCTATTATTTTTTCTCTTTTTTTCTTTCTTCTTTTTTTCATTTTCTTTATATCTTTATAATTAAATAATTTTTTCCTCTTAAATCCCATTCTCTAACTTCGCAATTTATCCTTTTTATGAGTTACGCTCAAAATAAACAAACCGCTTTGCTATCCAACGGAATTTAATCATTATTTTTTGCGCTCGCATTATAACTTAATCAAACAAAAATGAAGCTTCAAGGCTTATCGGCTTATTTACGCCTTTTTTTTTATCTGTTACGGTTACCATAATCTTTTTGGCAAAAGGGGTTTTATCGGTTATTTTCCATTTAAGATTATAAATACCGTCCGAAGTTCCGTCCGGGTTTATAGGATTATTCGGATCCTGATAGTCTCCATGTTTAAGGGCGTCAATACCGCAATTTTTAAAGTATTCCATTTTAGATTCCGCAATGCCCGCCGCCTGATTCATCCTATAATTCAAAGTATTATTTTTAACCGAAGTAATAAACATTGCGGTTATGTTTATTATGCTCGTCGTAAAAATAAATATGCCGATTAAAAGCTCTAACAGAGTAAATCCCTTTGAATTATTTCCATTTAACATTTATTCTTCCCGTTCTGGACATTGATATTTTTTTGCTTTTATCATTTTTATTTATCAAAATAATGCTTCCTGAAGAAACGGTTCCTGTAGGGTGAAAACGCAATCTGTTTTTTGAAAAATTAGAGAATAAGTATATCCCCGCGGGAAGCAGTCTGTTTATAACGGTTTTTTCATCCGCATCCTGATTCCAGTCTCCCGAATCTTTTCCGTTATCAATAAAAACCGTATAACTATCTTTATAAAAATTTATTATCGCATATCTTCTTTTATTAATGGCAAAAAGCCTCGCCGCCTGAAGATCGGACTGCATCCCTCTTGTCGCCGAGTTTAATTTAAAATCTGCGCTTAAACGGATAAAATAAGGAGCGGCTATTGCGGATAATATGCTTATAACAGCCATTGTTATTATAAGTTCATAAAGAGTAAATCCGGCGTTTTTTTTCATTGCAAAATTTCTCCTCGCCGATCTCGTCAAAATAACAAGATGAAAAAAAATGAGAAAAACTGCAAGTTATAATTAATTTTTTTATGTATAAAAATCAAAACTCAACTTTAGGAGCAGTTTGCGCGCCCGGGACGGATTTAAAATACAGTTTTTCGGAAAAATTAAATATGCGGGCTATAAGCGCTCGCGGAAACTGTTTTATATATATGTTATAACCTTTTGCAGTTTCATTAAATCGTCCGCGCTCTACTGCAATACGATTTTCCGTCCCTTCAAGCTGATTCTGCAAAGCCAAAAAGTTTTGGTTTGCTTTAAGATCCGGATAGTTTTCCGATATTGCCATTAAACGCTGCAAAGTGCCTCCCAAACTGTTCTGGGCTTCCTGAAATTTTTGAAACATAGCAGGATCGTTTAAAACCTTTTCGGATATATTAAATGTTCCTCCTACCTTTGCTCTTGCTTGAGCGATATTTTCAAAGGTCTTGTTTTCATGAACCGCATATCCTTTTACCGTTTCCACAAGATTCGGTATTAAATCGAATCGGCGCTGATATACATTTTCCACCTGACTCCATTTTGCTTTTACATTTTCTTCAAGCATAACCATATTATTATATGTGTTTTTAATAAAGGATGTAAATATTAAAAATAAGAGTATTAAACCTCCTATTACGTATAAAGCAATTTTTTTATTTTTTGTCATTTTCTTTCCTTCTGCTTATATTCTGATTGCAAAATTTCTCCTTGCCGCTCTCTTATAAATTGCCGAGCAAAAAATCTCCTTCCCGCAATTTCGACAAAATAGCAAACCTTTTATTCTTTCCTTTTAACCTAAATATCCCCAAAAAAGCAAACAGGTTATAAAAATTTTTACTCTCTTTGCTTTTTGGCGCAGTATATAACGGGCAGCCTAAAAGAATATATAATAGATTTCGGCGATAAAAGCTACATAAACAAAAACAAATAAACTCTTGACTTGCCGTTATCTATTTAATAGAAAGGCGGAAATAAAACGCAAGCAAGAAGCTTGCAATCAAGTTGTAATTTAAAATTTTATTTGTCTTTATAACAACCCAAGCCGCGAAGGTTTGCATATATTATATAATGTAAATCCTTACGCGGCTTTTTTTTTGACTATTAAATGCTGGCGTATAACAAAATAACTTGTTCGCTTTGCAAGGCTTGCGAAAACTTTAACCGCAGGCTTATTATTTATAAGTCGAGGATTAAAATTTTCGCTTAACGCAGCAAATGGGCAAACTACAAAGTTATACGGCTAAATTTTTGAAAGGAGTAAACTAATATGCACATGGCAGACGCTTTAATCTCGCCGGCGGTAGGAGCTACAATGTGGACGGCATCCGCCGGACTTATAGGCTATTGTTCCAAAAAATTAAAAGAAGAGGCAAACGAACGTTCGGTTCCATTAATGGGAGTATTGGGCGCTTTTATCTTTGCGGCGCAAATGATAAACTTTACAATACCGGCAACAGGATCAAGCGGACATTTGGGAGGCGGTATGATTCTGGCAATACTGCTGGGTCCTTACGCGGGGTTTCTTACAATATCTTCGGTTTTAATAATTCAGGCTCTTTTTTTTGCAGACGGCGGACTTTTGGCTCTTGGCTGCAATATATTTAATTTGGGATTTTTTCCCTGCTTTATAGCTTATCCTTTTATCTATAAAAAAATTGTCGGCAAAAACCTTACGAAACCAAAAGTTATTGCAGCGTCGGTTATATCCGCCGTAATAGGTTTGCAACTCGGAGCGCTTGGCGTTGTTTTGGAAACCTTTGCTTCTGGAGTATCGGAACTTGCCTTTGATACCTTTATAATAATAATGTTGCCTGTCCATCTTGCAATAGGGCTTGTAGAAGGCGCCGTAACCGCCGGAACCGTTCTTTTTGTTTTACAAGCAAGACCAGAAATATTAAAAAAGCCAGATTTTGCGTTAATAGGCGATATATCCATTAAAAAATTAATAATAAAAATTGCCTGCGCCGCAGTTTTTATAGGAGCAATATTAAGCTGGTTTGCATCATATAATCCGGACGGGCTGGAATGGGCTATGTTTAAAACCGCAGGAACCGAAGAAATTGATCCGCCTGAAAAAAATATATATTCCTCCTTATCCGACATTCAAACAAAAACCGCTTTTTTGCCGGATTACGGATTTAAAACAAAAGAGATGCAAGAAACCGAAGCCGAAGAAAATAATCCTGCATGGCCCGCTATTGACGCAGGAACTTCGACATCCGGCATTATAGGAGGAACTTTAACCCTTTTAACCGCCTGTTTAATAGGGTTTTTGTTAAAAAAAAGGAAGCGCGGAACCGTAAAGGAGCCGGATAGTAGAGGGGTAAAGTAGATATTATTTATTAAAAAAGAATGATTATAAAAACAATTAAGAGAGACGCCCAAAATTGAAAATCGAAACCGGTCTTTTAAATATAGGCTACATGGACGAGCTTGCGCGTAAAAATAATTTTTTATGCAATTTGGATCCGAGAGCTAAACTGATTACTACAATAATATTTATAGTATCCGTAGTATCTTTTGATAAGTATAAAATTTCGGCTTTAATCCCCTTTTTTATATATCCGATAACTCTTATATCCGTAGGAGACCTGCCCGCTAAATATTTGTTAAAAAAAATTTTAATTGCCGCCCCTTTTGCCGTTATGGTGGGAATCTTCAATCCTATTTTCGACAAACAAATTCTTATTGAAATTGCGGGATTTAATATTTCAGGCGGCTGGATATCTTATTTGTCTATTATGATAAGATTTTTTCTTACTGTAAGCGCGGCGTTAATACTAATATCTACTACCGGTTTTAATTCCGTATGTTTGGCTTTGGAAAAATTGAAAACTCCTAAGCCTTTTGTAATGCAGCTTCTGTTTTTATACAGATATATATTTCTGCTTGTAAACGAGGCTATGCGCATGGTAAGGGCGGTTTCTTTAAGAAGTTTCGGAAAACGGACGCTAACGATTAAAATATTTACGCAACTTTTAGGACATCTTCTTTTGCGCTGCACAGACAGAGCAAACCGAATTCATCTTGCAATGCTATGCAGAGGCTTTAACGGAAGTATAAAACTTATACAAAATAGAAAAATAGGTTTTTCGGAAATTCTTTTTATTTCGGGCTGGTGCGCATTTTTTATATTCGTCAAATTTTATAATATCTCATCAAATCTCGGAATACTTACGGAAAATTTTTTCAAATAAGCCATTATATTAAGAAAATAATTAAGGGATTTCTCGCTTCGCTCGAAATGACGAAAAAACATTTTTTGCCTGTCATTTTAAGGAGCGCAGCGAGGATAAACCACTTAATTAACTGTGATTAAAAAATTTAGTCCCAAAAAATAATAACTAAATTTCGCAGGATAACAAAGCAGTTTGGGCGTTTGCAAGGCTTGCGAAAATTTTAACCGCAGGCTTATTATTTATAAGTCGAGAATTAACATTTAAGCTTAACGCAGCAAACGAACAAAATACGAAGTTATCCTGCAAAATTAAAGGATTTTTTAAATGAGCCACCATATAACTGAAGCGGTAAACATAAGCTATTCTTACCCGGATGGAACCGTTGGAATTAAAAACATATCCTTTAAAATAACGCATGGCGAATCGGTCGCCTTGGTAGGCGCAAACGGCGCTGGCAAATCCACTCTTTTGCTACATTTAAACGGGTATTTATCGCCTGCAAAAGGGGAGGTAAAAATAGGAGATTTTCCTATTACTTCCAAAAATTTAAAAGATGTCCGCAAAACCGTAGGAATGGTTTTTCAATATCCGGACGATCAGCTTTTTATGCCTACGGTTTTAGAGGATGTCGCTTTCGGTCCTTTAAATTTGGGACTTTCGGACGAACAAGCCACAAAAAAAGCGATAGACGCTTTAAAAATCGTAGGGGCGGAGCATTTAAGCGACAGACCCCCTTATAAACTCTCCGGAGGCGAAAAAAGAAGCGCTGCAATAGCCGCGACGCTTGCTATGTCGCCAAATATTCTGGTTATGGACGAACCCGCTTCAAATTTGGATCCCGGATCTCGAAGAAGACTTATAAATTTATTGCAAACATTTAAGCATACAAAAATAATAGCAACTCATGATCTTGATATGGCGCTCGAATTATGCGAAAGAACAATTATACTTTGCAAAGGAGAAATAAAAGCGGACGGTCAAACCGTAAAACTTTTTCAAGACAATAATCTTATTAACCAAAGCGGGCTGGAAAAACCATTAAGTATGCAGGGATGTCCGATATGCGGAAAAAAACCCTGCGCATAACCTCTTATTTTGCCCGTTTTTGAAGTAAAAATTTTTTTTATCCGGCGCCAAAATTGAATAAAAAAACATTTTTTAACGGGAATCAATATAATAATATGAAAACATATAGAATAATAGACGCAAATTTAAACAGGGCATCCGAAGGCTTAAGAGTAATAGAAGAGATAAACAGATTTGTTTATGAAGACGCCCAAGCCGCAAAAAATATCAAAGAGATTCGCCATAAAATTAGAGACGCCTCAAAACGATTTGACAACCTGCTCTTTTGGCAAAGAGATTCTTTGACAGACAAAGGATTTAAAATCTCTCAAAACGAGACTGACAAAGGCAAAACGGATATAAAAAATCTTGCTTTAAGAAACTTTAAAAGGGTTCAGGAAGCCTTAAGAGTTATAGAGGAAAACTTTAAAACCGAAGGCTATAATAACCTTGCAAAAAAGTATGAAAAATACAGATTTTTATCTTATCAACTTGAAAAAAAATTTTTCGAGTTGAATTTTCAAAAAAAACCGCTCCCAAAAGGCATCTATTGTATTACGGACGAAAAATTCTCTTTGGGCAAAAATAATATAACGGTAGTAAAAGAGATGATAAAAGCCGGGGTTGAAATAATTCAATACAGAGAAAAAGAAAAGGATATGGAGGCAAAATATAAGGAGTGTATTGAAATGAGAAAACTTACCAAACAAGCCGGAACCCTGTTTATAGTAAACGATAATATAGATTTGGCTATTGTAACGGAAGCGGACGGCGTTCATTTAGGACAAGAGGATATGCCGGTAAAACAGGCGCGAAAATTAATCGGAAATAAAATAATAGGAGTTTCCACACATTCTCCGGAACAGGCGCAAAAAGCGGTTGAAGATGGAGCCGATTATATAGGAGTAGGTCCTATTTTTAAAACATACACAAAAAAGGACGTTGTTGACCCTGTAGGATATGAATATTTGGATTATGTCGTTAAAAATATAAAAATTCCTTTTGCAGTAATAGGCGGAATTAAAGAGCGTAATATTGCCGAAGTTGCAAAACGCGGAGCGACCTGTTTTGCTATGATTACCGAAATTGTGGGAACCGAAAATATTTGCGAAAAGATAAAAAATCTGATAAAAAGAATAAATAAAGCCGAATAATGAATTCGATACAAAAAACGCAACAAACAAGAAAGTTATATAAAAATAAAACTTTCTCGGATAACAAAATAGTTTCTTCTTTTGCAAGGCTTGCGAAAATTTTAATCGCAGGCTTATTAAATATAAGTTAAGGATTCAAATTTGAGCGCTTAATGCGGCAAAGTTTACCTTTGGAATAAATTCATGTCAGATATAACAAATAACATAAATACCGAAATATTACGCCAATGCAGAGAACAGATCGGCTTGGATATCCTTGAGGTTAAAGGTAAGGTAAGGACAATAGAAAAAATAGAGGAAGAAAAAAAAAACCTACCTTTAATCAGTTAAATACTCTTGCCCAACTGTATAATGTGCCTCGCTGGGTTTTTATTTCAGAAGAACTGCCTAAAAAATATAGGTTCGGCACAGCGCTTCCGTCATTCCGAAAATTCATAAAAAGCAATAATACGGCTTTTGAATCTCCGAGAGTCCGAAGCTTAATAACAAAAGTGGAGCAGTTTCGCGAACTGATTATAGAATTGCGCGAAGATGCCGGAGAAAAAATAACTCCTTTTAATCCGCCTAAATTCAAAAAGAATATAACCGAACAAATCGCAGCAAACCTTATTAGAAACTGGATGAATATAAAAAAGGAAAGTATAAGTTTTAATGAGTGGAAAGAAAAACTTGAAAAAAAAGGCGTCTTTGTTTTTATGACAAGCAAATATCAAGGGCAGTTTCATGTAGATAAAGAAATATTCAGAGGTTTAACAATTTATCATTCTATGTTGCCTATTATTATTATTAACGATTCCGACGCAAAAAAAGCCCGATCTTTCACCTTGTTTCATGAATTTAGGCATCTGTTAAGCAAAGAGAGCGTAATTAATAACAACTGGCGAGACAGTGAAAAACAGTGCGACGAATTTGCGGGCAATTTGCTAATGCCTACAGAACAGTTTAAACTTATCGCAGATTCCATAACCGATATATTGAATATAGCCGACATTAAAAAGATAGCAAAGAAGTTTCAGGTAAGTCCTTACGCCTGTTTGGTTCGGCTATCGCAATTAAATATTATAAGTAAAAAACTTTATATAGCTCTAGAGCAAGAATTAAAAAAAGAATATGAAAGAATTAAAAAAAAGTTAAAAGATTCTAGCGGAGGTCCCGCAAGAAAAATATATCTTGAAGCTTTTAATCAATACGGCGGACTTTATACAAAAACAATTTTTCAGGCATACAATAACAAGGAGATAGGATTAAAAAAACTTTGCCAATTATTCGATTTTAAAAGAGCCTCTTACGCTTTTGAGCTGGAAGGATGTTTATAATAATGAAGTATTGCTTGGACGCAAACGCTCTTATAAGCCCTTGGTATATAGACTATCCGAAAAATATTTTTCCTTCTTTATGGGAAAAGCTCGCCGAATTTAAAAGCAAACTTATTTTAATAAAACCTATTTACGACGAAATAGAACCTGTAACCTCAACGGATCAAAAAGAGTTATCCGACGAAAAAAAATAAATAAATATCCCCTGCATACATGGCTTATTAAACAAAAATTTAATGCTACCGCGTTAAATGGCGAAATAAATAACGCTTCGTTGCTTCTTGAAAAAGAGTATAAAATAACAACGGCATCAAGAGGCGCGGGACAAAATAATATCACCTTAATTGCTTATGCAAAAATTACAAATAATACGGTGGTAACTCTTGAAGGAAAACAGTCTGAAAAACCGAAGAAAAAAAGCAATTATAAAATTCCATTAATTTGTAAAGAGCAGGACGTAAAATGTATTAAATTTATAGATATGCTTGAAAAGTTAAAAATTAGATTATGATAGGAACATTTTAAATGTTCCTATCATATGAAAAGCCTAACCGTTTTTTCTTTCAAATTCCTTCATAAAAGACGCCAAAATCTCAACCGCTTCTACAGTTGCGGCGTTATATATCGAGGCTCTGCATCCTCCTACGGATCTATGCCCTTTTAATCCGCCCAAATTGTTTTGTAGCGCTTCGGCTATAAATTTTTGCTCCAACGCCTCTTCTGGCAGCCTGAATGTAACGTTCATTTTAGAACGGCTCTCTTTTTGCGCCGTTCCTTTATAAAATTCGCCGGAATCGATCAGATTATATAAAATATCCGCTTTTTTCTGGCTTATCTCTTCCATTTTTTCAATCCCGCCTATACTCTCTTCAAGCCATTTTAAAACAAGCCCTATTACATATATTCCGAAGCATGGCGGAGTATTATATAAAGATTTTTTATCCGCATAAACCGAATAATCAAGTAAAGGAGGAAGATTGTCCGGTATTTGCGAAAGCATATCTTCTCTTATTATAGCCATGCATACTCCGGAGGGTCCTATATTTTTTTGCGCTCCCGCATATATCAGCCCGAACTTTTCCGCATCTATTACTCTGGACATAATATCGGAAGACATATCGGCTATTATGGGGATATCGCCGGCATCAGGAAATCTATCCCATTGAGTTCCCTTTATTGTGTTGTTTGAGGTTATATGCAGATATGCAGAATTTTTACTAAAGTTAAACTCGTTCGGTATGTAGGAAAAATTTTTATCCTCGGAAGTCGCCGCAATATTAATATCTTTTTTTAAAAACTGCGCTTGAGCAATAGCTTTTGTCGCCCATGTTCCCGTGTTTATATAATCTGCGGTTTTGTCGCCAGATAAAAAATTCATAGGCGCCATACTAAATTGCAGGCTTGCGCCTCCTTGTATAAAAAGAACCTTAAAATTATCTTTAAGGTTTAACAAACGTTTTGTCCGCTCGATAGCCTCATTTATAATATCGTCAAATATTTTCGATCTGTGGCTTATTTCGGTTACAGACATTCCGGAGCCCGCCAAATTAAGGAAGGATTCTTGTATCTCTTCCAATACCGGCGTAGGAAGCGCGGCGGGTCCCGCATTAAAATTAAAAATTCTGTTTTTTTTCATATATTATATTTTCCTCATATTTACTCTGTTTAAATTCCGCCTCATAACTTTCTGTTTTACAGGTTTGCGGCATTGAATTTTTTTTTGCCTTGCAACCCGCTTTCTTATTCAACGGAATTATATTTTATAATCATCTCCTCTTAAAGCGGAATATAATAGAGGCTCTAATCATTATTTTTTACGCCTAAATCTAATTATTAGCGTCTCCTATGTTTATACTCGAGCAAGAGATGTGCAAAATTTTTTTGCGTCTAAATTTTTTAAACACGAGTTTTTCTCCTGTTTATAATTTAGCTATGAAAATTTTATCCGTTTGTAATGCAATTGCAAAGCCGAGTAAAAAAGCGCTTAACGATAATCTTTTATTATCTCCGGTTTCGGATAATTTTTTAAAATTTCGGAATATCTTTTAAGCTCTTCATCTTCCGGTTTGCAATCTATAATTTTTCCTTCGAAATATTTGTCGTAAGAACCCAAATCTATTAAGCCATGCCCGCTCCAGCTAAAAAGAATAACCTTTTCTTTGCCCTCTTCTCTCGCTTTTCTCGCCTCTGCAACTACATATGCCAAAGCGTTATTTGTTTCCGGCGCAGGTATTATTCCTTCGGTTTTTGCGCACAGAATTCCTGCCTCGTAAGAATCTAATTGATTTACCGCTTTAGGAGTTATAAGCCCTTCTACTATAAGCTGGCTTACAATAGGCGACATTCCGTGATATCGGAGTCCGCCCGCATGAATTGGAGCCGGCATAAAAGTATGCCCCAAACTGTGCATAGGAAGAAGCGGAGTATAACCGGCAATATCCCCATGATCATAGCTGAATTCGGCTCGGGTCATAGTAGGACATGCCAACGGCTCTACCGGATAAATATCAATATCTTTTCCGTTTATCTTATCAAGAACAAAAGGAAAAGATATTCCGGCAAAATTGCTTCCGCCTCCGGCGCACCCTATTATAACGTCCGGATACTCGCCTATTTTATCCATCTGCTTTTTCGCTTCAAGCCCTATAATTGTTTGATGTAGCATTACATGATTTAAAACGCTTCCCAAAGAATATCTCGTTTTGCCGGTTGTATCGGAAACCGCCTCTTCAACCGCTTCGCTTATTGCAATTCCAAGACTTCCTTGACTGTCCGGAAACTTTTCCAAAACTTCTCTTCCTGCTTTTGTATAAGAGCTCGGGCTCGGAATACATTTGCCTCCCCATACTCCCATCATAGATTTTCTATAAGGTTTTTGTTCAAAGCTTACCTTTACCATATATACTTTACATTCCAGTCCGAAATGGGCGCATGCAAAAGATAAAGCGCTTCCCCACTGTCCCGCGCCAGTTTCGGTGGTAAGTTTTTTAATTCCAAACTCTTTATTATAATAAGCCTGAGCTACCGCGGTATTCGCCTTATGACTTCCGGGAGGACTTGCCCCTTCGTATTTATAATAAATTCTTGCGGGAGTATCCAAAGCTTTTTCCAAACCTGTAGCTCTTATTAAAGGAGTCGCTCGCCATATTTTCAAAACCTCCAATACCTCGTCCGGAATATCAATCCATCTTTTATCGCTTAACTCTTGCTCTATTAAATTCATAGGAAAAACAGGAGCAAGCTGTTCCGCGCTTATAGGTTTTCCGTCTGGTCCTAAAGGCGGATTCATTTTAATATCCGATAAAATATTATACCATTGGCGCGGTATTTCATCATCCGATAAAAGTATTTTTTTTACTTCCATTTAAATAAAACTCCTTTTTTTATTTATTATTATGAGATACATCCTATTTGCGCTCCTTGACGTTACTCGGCAAAAAAACTAACTGAGATAAAAATCCTGCAATGTCGAGTAAAGAGAAAAATCCCCTTATTACTTAATTTAAACTTTTATAACAATTCTTTTTTAACCGTAACCTATTCCGTTTTATAAAATTTCCGTTCTCTTGCATCAGACAGACAATCTTCGGAAAAATTTTCTATTCCATATCAAAAAATAATACAAACAATTTTTTAATTATTTAAAATTCTTTTCGGACGCCGCTATAATAGTTGAAATTTTAGAGTAATTTTTTGAAGACATAACCGCGGCAAACTCCTCTTTTGTTAAAGTATCTTTTAAATATCTTGCTATATCGAATGTTTCTTGCCAGCAGTCCATAACTTTTCTGCAAGGCAGATTGTTACCTCCGCAGGTTTCGCAATATTTAAAAGATATTTCGCCTCCCAACATCGGGCATCTTTTTATTAAAATAGAAGCGTTTGGCATATTTTTTTATCTTTCGTTTTTTCGCTTATTATTTCTATTTCTTTATTAAGTTTTATCTGTTTAAATTATTTTGGATTTAATAATACTTTCAATCTGCTCTCCGACGTTTCAAGTCATTCGATAATTTTTTTTGCAAATCGATTTTTTATTAAATTGAAGCGATTGATATAATTTTATACAGTGTTGCAATGTAAAAAATTCGGAAATATCTTATGAATTTATATCCGCCCGAATCTTTTACATTGCCGTTTCATTTTTATAGCATGTTACTTTTAAAAAACTAACAAAACGTTTTTACAGTCAAACTTTTTATTTTTCGCGAGAATATGGCCAAGCCATAATTCCGCCTTCCATAACCTTTACGTTTTTCCACCCGTTATCATTTAAAATAATAGCCGCTTCATATCCGCGCATCGAAACTTTGCAAAAGCAAATTATTTCGGCATTCTTATCCGACGGCAGTTCCAAAAGCCTTTTTGTTAAGGCTCCCAGAGGAATTAAAACCTCTCCTACGCCGAGACG
>JAOZTP010000034.1 GCA_029939135.1 Desulfobacterales bacterium | reverse complement strand
TGAAGCAAATCAAACAAACCCTCCTCTTTCTCCGAGAGTAAATATCGCGGCGGCAAAACAGGCGGATATAGTTTTGGAGTATTTTTTAAAATAAAATATCTTCGGACAAAAATTATTAAAACGCCGGCCGGCTCTTATTATATTTTAAACTAGCCAGCGCTTTAAATCCCAGAATTGGAAACTAAAAATGTTCTTCTCAAAACCTTCAAAATCAATCAATCAACTTTAAATCCCAGAATTGGAAACTAAAACAATATATGGAAATAAAACCGTAGGGCTACAAAACTAAAACTTCAAATAAAATAGTTACCAATTAAAGCTTTTCTTGGGCTTTAGCATCTAAAATCTCATTATTACCGCATATACCCAGAACGTTTTATGGCATATAACACAAAGTCAATCAAAAATACAATTGAGATTTTATAATACCATTCTAATTCTATATCTCCTATATACAATATCATAATAGACCTTACTTTACATAAAATTCTGAATAACATATTATTGTTTAGTATATTTTGCGACTTTACTTTGATTAAAAATATCATAACAAACTTTCCTTTATGGTGAAACAAAATAATCACCATTGATAGATTATTTATGGAGGTTAAACACATCAGAAAAACAATAAAATAACATCTAAAATTTGTCAAGCTGTTTTTTAAGTAGCCCGACTAATTAAGCTCCACCCTTATTTTTTATTTTCGTAATCCTTTAAAACTGTAAACAAACATTTCCCGCCCAAAAAACAGTTTTCTTTTGATTTTTTTCTTTATTGTGATAAACGTTTTTTACAGTTACAAAAAAATTGCATTACAAATCATACCCGTTTAAAAGGGGGAAATAGAAATGGAAACTACAGAAAAATACAAAGGATTCGAGCAAGGGCCTATAAGACCTCCAAGCGAGGCTTCCAGCCTTTTAATTCGCGTAACAAGAAACTGCCCGTGGAATAAATGCGTATTCTGCCCGGTATATAAAAAAAGAAAATTCTCCATTCGTCCGATAGAACATATAATAAAAGATATAAATTCGATTAAAAAACATCTTGACGAAATATTCAATATTGCCGGAGAGAACAAAAATATAAACCGAGTAGATCTGCAAAACTATATTAACAGCCTTTCAGACAGTCAAATGCCCGCTTTAAACGCGGCATGGCATTGGTTTATAAGCGGAATGAGATCAATATTCGTTCAGGATGCAAACAGCCTTATAATAAAGCCTAATGATCTTATAACAATTTTAAGCCATATAAAAGAAAGCTTTCCTTTTGTAAAAAGAATAACCTCTTACGCCCGCTCTCATACCACAGCCCGCATAAGCGACCAAGACATGCAAGCAATAGTCAAAGCCGGATTAACCAGAATCCATATAGGACTCGAATCAGGCTCGGACGAAATTTTGGCTATGGTTAAAAAAGGGACGGATAAAAACACCCATATAAAAGCCGGAAAAAAAATCATAAAAGCCGGAGCCGAATTATCCGAGTATGTAATGCCCGGACTTGGCGGAGTAAAACTTTCTAAAATACACGCTCTTGAAACCGCAGACGCTTTAAATCAAATAAACCCCCATTTTATAAGACTTCGCACATTTGCGATAAGAAACGACGATAAATTTTATACTGCCGGAGATTTTGAAAAATGCAACGACGTTACTACGGCAAAAGAGATACTTCTGTTAATCCAAAACCTTTCCGGCATAACAAGCGTAATTAAAAGCGACCATATACTAAACCTATTTCAGGAGATTGAAGGACGCCTGCCGGAAGATAAAAAAAATATGACCGACATATTAGAAAACTTTTTATCAATGGAGCCAAAAGACCAAATGCTATTGCAGGTAGGAAAACGTATCGGCATATTAGGCAGAGTAACGGAAGCGAACCTGCCCGCCAAGCTTGCAGACGTACAAAAAGAATGCGAAAGATTAGGAATAACGGAACATAACGCGGAACAATTTATAGAAGAGGCTATGAGCAGGTTTATATAAATGGAATTAATACAAGATTTAAGCCAAATAAAAAAGCCGTATAATAACGCTGCGGTTGCAATAGGAAATTTTGACGGCGTTCATATCGGACATAAAGAGCTATTTAAACAGGCTATTAAAGAAGCAAAAAATATCGGAGGCGTATCTGCCGCAATAACCTTTAATCCTCATCCGATGAAAATTTTAAAAAAAAAAAGACCGTTTTATCTGATAACCCCGCCGCATAGAAAAGCGGAGCTTATAAGAAAAAGAGGCATAGATATTCTTATAACAATACCCTTTACAAAAGAATTTGCTCAATTTACGGCGGAAGATTTTTTAGAAAAAATATTAATAAAAAAAATAGGCGCAAAGGTTATAATAGTAGGAAACGATTACGCCTTCGGAAAAAACAGAGGCGGCAATCTGACATTCTTAAAAAAACATCGCCAACGGCTTGATTACAGAGTTAAAGGAATATCCGATATAACCGGAACGTCAACGGAAAGAATCAGCAGCACCAAAGTCCGAAAAATGATAGCCGCCGGAAAAGTTTTTGAAGTAAAACAGCTTCTCGGCAGATTCTATAAAATATCAGGAAAAGTTATCGAAGGACGCCAACGCGGAGGCAAAACATTAGGGTTTCCAACCGCAAACATAGAACCGGAAGATCAGCTTCCCCCCGCTTCAGGAGTTTATGCGGTTTTTGTAGATTATAAAAAAAATACTTATAACGGCGTTGCAAACATAGGAACAAGTCCTAGTTTCGGAGACAACCTGTTTACAATAGAAGCGCATATTATAAATTTTAATAAGGATATATACGGAGAAAAACTCGGAATAACCTTTATAAAAAAAATAAGAGAAGAAAAGAAATTTGCAAACCTATCCGAATTATCCGAACAAATAAAAAAAGATATAAAAAAAGGAGAAGAAATCTTATTAAAATGGCAAAATTAGATATAGTTACATATCCGGATTTGCTTTTAACAAACAAATCCGAGCCGATTTTAAACATAACCGCCGATACCCATAAACTCATACAAGACATGGCGGATACAATGTATTCTTTTGCAGGAGTAGGACTTGCGGCAATACAAGTGGGAATATCTCAACAAGTAATAATATACGATCATCTTACCCAAGATAATAATAAAAATTTTCAAGCCATTATAAACCCCGAAATAATAGAACAACACGGCGTTCAAACATCCGAAAAAGAAGGCTGCTTAAGCCTGCCCGATTTAAGAACAGACGTTAAACGCTTTAAAACCGTAAGCGTAAAAGGCTTAAATGCAGAAGGAAAACCTATAACCATAGATGCCGAAGGGCTTCTTGCGGTAATACTTCAGCATGAAATAGAGCATTTAAACGGCATACTTTTGGTAGATAAAATAAGCGCTTTAAAGCGAAACATTTATAAGCGGAAAACTCTAAAAAATTTAGCAAGGGGATAATTTCCGTTTCAAAAAAAATCAATTCCATTCAATGCCAAAATTCAACGAAATAGTCATTTTTGGACGGAAACCAATATAACTGCAATGAACAAATTAAAAATAATATTCATGGGAACCTCCGATTTTGCGGTATTCTCATTAAAAAAACTTATAAAAGAAGGCTACAATATAAGCCTTGTGGCAACGCAGCCGGATAGAAAAAAAGGAAGGGGCAAAAAACTGCTTCCGCCTCCGATAAAAACCGCCGCTCTACAAGCAAATCTTAATATAATACAGCCCGAAACAGTAGCCGATACAAAATTTGAAAAAACAATAAAAAGTCTCGCCCCGGATCTTTTGGTAGTAACCTCATTCGGACACATATTAAAAAAAAAAATTCTTGATATTCCTTTAATAGGAGCGGTTAATATACACGCTTCCCTGCTTCCCAAATACAGAGGTCCCTCTCCAATACATTCCGCAATAATAAAACTCGAAAAAGAAACCGGAGTTACTACAATATTCATGGATGAAGGAGTGGATACCGGAGACATTATCCATAGCGCAAAAATTGCTATAGAGCAAAATGATACCGCCGCAACCCTGCACGACAAACTCGGTTTGCTCGGAGCCTCCCTTTTAATAAAAACATTAAAAGGAATAGAGGAAAACAGCATAACCCCCAAACCTCAAAACAATAAGAGAGCTACATACACGCCTCTATTAAAAAAAAGGGACGGAAACATAAACTGGAACAAACCGGCACAATCCATAGAGGCATTTATAAAAGGAATGAACCCTTGGCCCTGCGCCTTTACATACTTAAACGGCAAACGATTTAAAATGTTTAACGCAAAAACAACAGACCGCCCCAATCCAAAGGCAGCTCCCCCCGGAACCGTAATTTATAAAAGCGCCGATAAGCTTTTTGTTTCAACCCAAAACCTTCCGTTATCAATACTCGAAATTCAGGCGGAATCTGGCAAAAGATTAAAAATGAAAAATTTTCTATCAGGTTACTCCATCTGCAAGGGCGCAATTTTTTCCAGCGCATCTAACAATGCCTCGTAATACCGCGCTATACATATTAAACAGGCTCGATGAAGAAAAATACGCCACTCTCGATAGGCTTATAGAAAACAACGTAAATAAAAAAAACCTTTTGTCAAAGCAAGACAGAGCATTATTTAATATAATAACCTATGGAGTTTTGCGTCAAAAAAAAAAACTCGACTACATAATACAACATTTTTTAAAACAACCATTTAATAAAATAGACAATCAAACCCTAAACATATTAAGAATAGGAATATTTCAGCTTAAATTTTTAGATAAAATACCCGCTTCCGCCGCAGTTAATACAAGCGTAGAACTTGCAAAAAAACATAAAAACCAATGGAGCGCAAACTTTGTAAATGCGGTTTTAAGAAACGCCTTAAGAAATTCGAATATTCCAAAACTTCCCGATAAACAAAACAACACATTAAAATACATATCAATAGCGGAATCCTTTCCCGAATGGCTTGTAAAAAAATGGATCGAATCCATAGGAGCCGAAAAAACAAAACTATTATGCGAATCCTTAAACAAAATACCGGATATAACCGTAAGAGCAAACTCCTTAAAAATCAGTCGCGATAATCTTATTATAAAGTTAAGTCCATTTGTTAATAACATATCCGCCTGCAAAATATCTCCGGACGGCATAACCTTTATAAAACCTTCAACCCGCATAGATAAACTGCCAGGCTATAAAGAAGGATACTTTCAGGTTCAAGACGAAGCCGCCCAACTTGCCGCCCTGCTTCTTGCGCCGAAACCGGAAGATAAAATATTAGACGCCTTTGCCGGACTCGGCGGAAAAACCGGACACATAGCCGCTTTAATAAATAATAAAGGCGAAATCACCGCCGCAGACTATGATACAAGTAAACTTGCTCGCCTTGATATAGCGGCAAAAAGACTCGGCATAACCAACATAAAAACAAAAAAGATAAATTTTGTAAAAAAAGAGACCATTGAAGAAAAGGAAAAATTCGATAAAATATTAATAGATTCCCCTTGTTCCGGACTCGGAGTTATAAGAAGAAACCCCGATACAAAATGGTCAGCTTCTAAAACGAATTTGCAAAAAAATGGATTGCGTCAGATAACGATGCTTGAAAACCTATCCGGCTATGTAAAAAAAAATGGAACAATACTTTACACCGTATGCAGCGCAGAGCCAGAAGAAAATGAAGAGGTATTAAAAGCTTTTTTAAGCAAACATCCCGAATTCATTTTAAAAGAGCCTTGCGCGGATAAAAAACTTCTTTTAAAAATAGGCTATTCGGACAAGCTTTATAAAACCTTTACGCACATTCATAATACGGATTGCTTTTTTTACGCATGCTTAAAAAAGATAAAATAATAAACGCAGGAATACTTATAATATTTCGAGAATTGAAATTCTATCCAACAAAAATATGATTAAATTTCGTTGCATAACAAAGTAGTTTGTTCGTTTGCAAGGCGAAAAAAATTTTTAACCGCAGGAATACTAATGTATTTTGAGGATTAAAATTTTTTTTCAACGCCGCAAACGGGTAAAATACGAAGTTATCCAACAAAATTTGAGAGGAAAAATAAAAATGAGACTAATAGCTCCATCAATACTATCCGCGAACTTTGCAAAACTCGGAGAAGAAATAAAATCGGTTGAAAAAGCCGGAGCCAATTGGATACATATAGACGTAATGGACGGTCATTTTGTGCCAAACATAACAATGGGACCCGTTGTTGTCCAAGCCATAAAAAAAATTACAAAACTTCCTTTAGACGTTCATCTTATGATCGAAAACCCGGAGCTTTACGTCAAAGATTTTGCAAAAGCCGGAGCCGATTACATAAGCGTTCATACCGAAGCTTCAATACATTTAAACAGAACATTAAATCTTATCAAAGAATGCGGAGCAAAAGCCGGAGTAGCTTTAAATCCTTCCACTCCTATAGAAACCATAGAATGGGTTTTGGAATATCTGGACTTTGTTCTTATAATGAGCGTAAACCCGGGTTTCGGAGGGCAGTCTTTTATTGCCAACAGCTTAGAAAAAGTAAAAAAAATAAAAAAGATAATAGAGAATAAAAACCTTTCCGTAAAAATTCAGATTGACGGCGGAGTAAACAAAAACACCGTATCCGATATAGCCGCCGCCGGAGTCGAAATATTTGTAGCAGGTTCCGCTATCTTCGGCGCAAAAGATTATAATTCGGCTATTGATATGTTACGGTAGAAATAAAGCAAAGAATAACGTCCTGCGCCACGTATCTGCCGTTAATTTAGCGCTCAACTTTTAATATAAATCAATCTAAAATTAGAGGAGGGTTGCGGGGTGCTTATGAATGCCATTGTTATACAAATTTTTCTCTATATTATTATGGATGTGCAGAGTCCTACGAACAATTTTCCTCTTTATAGAATCGGCAATTCTTTTAGGTTCCGGGTATTTTAATCGTGCAATAATAGAACTAGCTTGTATAGGAGTTATTTCCGAAATTGTAATATTGAGTCGCGAGCAGGCTTCGGAAATACCATCCATATGCCAACCAAAATAAGCAACGGACAAATAAATAGTGGCAACATAATTTTTAGGGAAAATGCAACCGACAATACTTGCCAGAAATATTTCTCTTATTTTACGGATAATGGTCAGTTGGTAGTTGTCTGTTAATACTCTAACTAACTGTTGCTCAATTGTACTACCTCCTTGGAGGTTCTTTTTTATTACTAAATTCCAAACGGCGCGAATAATTGAAACGGGATCAAAACCGCGATGTAAATAAAAACGATGATCTTCCGCTGCAACTAAAGCGTTAATAAGCAGGGTAGGACATTCATTTATGCTTTGCTTAAACAAGTAAATTTTATTGTAATCATTTTTCAATTCAAAAGCATTAACGAGAACGAGTAGCCTTGCCAACCATTCTATAGGAATGGAAATGATGAAAAAAATACTTTTTATTAGTTTGTCCTTCGCGTCCATGTTGCTTTACCTGTTTGATTGGCAATAGTTGAAACAAAAGAGCCATTAAGTTTATCTTGATTATTATAAGCGAGTTTATGCATAGTTGAACTATTTCTTATCTCACCTATTTCTTCGTAATGTATGATAATTGCATCTTTAGAAAAATATTTTTTTGTTAAATAGCCTGTTATTTTAACCTGTGATCTATCTTTACCTACATAACATCTTTCATTGCTATCAGTTTTTTCGTATATTTTTTCCCCGGTTCCTTTTATTGTATTCCCTTCTTGCCATAGCAAAACATAGTATCTGAGGATCATATTGCGGTAAGGTTTATAATCACTTTCATCAGTGAAAATCTCAAAAATCCAGTTGCCTACTAATGTGGGTGTCTTTAACCATCGTTCTTTGAGTAAAAAAAAGATAAAAGCGAGTAGTAGCCCGCCAATAACAGTAGATGCAATAGATGAAGCAATATTGGTAATCAAGGTATTCATTTTATTATCCATAACAGCGTTAATAGATAGCAGCTTTATAAAGCTATCTTTATACTATAATAAAAAAACGGAAATATATGCTATATCTCCTTCTTTTCCCAAACTTTATTTATACAAAATAAATCATATTTTTTTTTATTTTACAAATTCAAAATCACAAATACGGATAAATTCCAACCAAATCTCAAATTAAATATCCTCAATATGAATATAGGAAACTTTCCTGACTATATTATAGACGCAAAAAAAATAATTACGAGAGGGGACGTCCAAAGTTTTTTGCGTAGCGGCTCTTGTCGACGAGGAAACAATTTTTAGCAAGTTTTTCGTAAAACAACGCAAGCTGTTTGAAACTCGCGCAAAGCGCGAGTTGAGTTTTTGCGTTGTTAGAAAAACGTAGGTAAAAATCCGAAGAGACAAGCAAAAAGCGGAGCAAACAACTTGAACGTCTCCAAACTAATGTAAACATAGCAAAGTCTCGTTATTAAACATACTTAACTGCACAAAATAATTATTATCAAAATAATAAAGGGATTTCTCGCTTTGCTCGAAATGGCAGACTGCTTATTTTTGACGTATCTTATATTTCAACGAACGAAGCGAGAAGAAATTCCTTAATTAAATTATAAACATAGAAAACGCCCGTTATTAAAAAAAATTAAGCAAAACAAAAAAAACAAGTAAAATAGAAGGTCGGACAAAAATCTTTATTTTTTAAGTTGCAAATATACAAGTTATAACTTAATTAACCCGAATATAAACCTTATAGAAAACAAAAAAGAAAGATTTACAAATGCTTAAAAAAGCCTCAATTAAAGACGTAAAACCGATATATAACCTCTTAAATATATATGGACAACAAGGAATGCTTCTTTCCAGACCTTTAAGCGTATTATATGAAAATATAAAAAACTTTTATATTTATGAAGATGAAGAAACCAAAAAAGTTATAGGCTGCTGCTCCTTGCAATTTTGCTGGGAAGACCTTGCGGAAATACGCTCTTTGGCTATTATGCCCGAATTTACGCGGCAAAAAATCGGAACTACGTTGGCAAACGAAGCGCTTAAAGAGGCTAAACAATACGGCATCAACAAAGTTTTCACATTAACCTACAAATCGGCTTTTTTTGACAAGCTCGGCTTTAAAGTTATAGAAAAAACAAAGCTACCCCTTAAAATATGGTCTGACTGCATCCATTGCCTTAAATTTCCGGACTGCGACGAAACCGCTATGATGCTTGAATTAAACAAAAACCCATAAATCTAAAAAAAATAATTAAAGTTTGGCGGATAATAATTTTAACCGGAGAAACCTCCGTTATTAAAATAAGTTAATCACAAAAAAAAATAATGAAATTTCGGCGGATAACAAAGTGGTTTGTTCGCTTGCAAGACGGATAATAATTTTAACCGGAGAAACCTCCATTATTAAAATAAGTTAATTACAAAAAAGGATAATGAAATTTCGGCGGATAACAAAGTGGTTTGTTCGCTTGCAAGACGGATAATAATTTTAACCGGAGAAATCTCCATTATTAAAATAAGTTAATCACAAAAAAGGATAATGAAATTTCGGCGGATAACAAAGTGGTTTGTTCGTTTGCAAGGCGGATAATAATTTTAACCGGAGGAATACTAATGTATTTCGAGGATTAAAATTATTATCCAACGCCGCAAACGGGCAAACTACGAAGTTATCCGCCGAAATTTAAAAAAAATGAAACCGATAATAGTAATAACAGGCAGACCAAACGTAGGCAAATCTACCCTTTTCAATAGGATTACCAAAACAAAAGACGCCATAGTAGATAATATGCCTGGAGTTACCAGAGATAGAAACTTTAAAGACGCCTCATATCACGACTTTGATTTTATACTTGTAGATACCGGCGGTTTTGAAAATACGGATAAACCTTTTTCAAAAGAAGTATCGGAGCAGATATTTCTATCCCTAAAAGATGCGGATATTATAATCTTTATATTAGACGGAAAAGCCGGAGCAACCCCTTATGACGCCGAGTTTTTACAATTTTTAAGAGCAGAAAAAAAGCCTGTTTTTTATGCGGTAAATAAAGTTGACTCCTACGAGCAGGAAAAATATCTTTACGATTTCTACAGTCTTGGATCAGATAAATTATACCCGATTTCCGCAGAACATGGCTACGGAATCCCCGATTTATTAGATGATATTGCCTTATACTTTCCGAAACAAAAACAGGATAAAGAAGAAACCGGAAATAATAAGCCGGAAATTTTAAAAATTGCATTTATAGGAAAACCAAATGCCGGCAAATCCTCTTTGATAAACAGAATATTACAGGAAGATAGAGTCGTAGTAAGCGATATTCCTGGAACAACAAGAGATTCGGTTGATATTCAATTTTCAATAAATAAAAATAAATACATATTAATAGATACGGCTGGGATAAGACGCAAAAAGAAAGTATCCGAAAAATTAGAAAAATTTTCAATTATAAAAGCCTTAAAAAGTTTGGAACGCTGCGATATCGCATTAATAATTATAGATACTGAAGAAGGGATTTCGGAACAGAACATAAAAATAGCCGGATATGCTCATCAAAGAGGCTGCTGCTGTATATTCTTGCTGAACAAATGGGATCTTATAGAGGCGAATCGTAAAATTGAACAACAATTTTTTGAAGCTGTCCAAGACGCCGCAAAATTTTTAAAATACGCCCCTATTATGACCGTATCCGCATTAACCGGCTTGCGAGTTAAAAAGATTTTTCAAGAGGCAAACGAAGTCTATGCCCAATACACTACAAGAATAAGCTCCGGAGTTTTAAATAGAATTATAGAACGGGCGATAGAATACAACGAACCCTCTTTACACAAAGGCAAAAGACTTAAATTCTATTATACGGTTCAGGTTTCAACCAAGCCGCCGGAATTTATTTTTTTCACAAATTATCCTGACGGGGTTCATTTCTCTTATAAACGTTACCTTGAAAACAGAATAAGAAAAGATGCGGGACTTGATAAAACCCCTTTAAAAATTTCTTTTAAAGAAAGAGGCGGACGAATTCAGTTCGGAACAAAAAAGAAAAGAGACGGTAGAATAGTTAAAAGCGTAAAAAGATTGTAATGAAAATTGCCAATGCTCCTCTTGCAGAAAGAATGAGACCGCAAAGCTTGGAAGATTTTATAGGGCAAAAGCATATATCTGGCGAAAACAGCCTTATAAGAAAAGCGCTTGAAAAAGAGGCGCTATTTTCCATGATATTATGGGGACCTCCTGGATGCGGGAAAACCAGTTTAGCAAAAATTATAGCTTCCAAAACATCTTCAAATTTCTTTGAATTTTCCGCAGTTTTATCCGGCGTAAAACAGATCAGAGAGGTAATAGAAAAAGCGGAAAACAATCTTAATATAAACAATAACCGATCCATTCTCTTTGTAGATGAAATACACAGATTCAATAAAGCGCAGCAAGACGCTTTTCTTCCTCATGTAGAAAGCGGACTTATTACCTTAATAGGCGCAACCACTCAAAACCCCTCCTTTGAAATTATATCTCCCCTTCTTTCAAGATGCTCGGTTATAACTTTAAACCCATTATCTCCTACAGGTTTGAAAAATATTCTGAAAAAAGCGCTTTTAGATTCCAAAACGGGATTTCGAGAAAAAAATATCAAATTTCAAGACGAAGCGCTCGATTATATTGCAAACAGATCGGAAGGAGACGCAAGATTCGCTCTTAACACCCTTGAAGTCATTGTCTTGAATTATGCCGAAGAGAACAAAGAAATCACATTAAAAGAAATTGAAAAAATAGTCGCAAAAAAATCTTTTCTTTACGACAAATCCGGCGAAGAACATTATAGTCTTATATCCGCATTTCATAAAAGCTTAAGAGGAAGCGATCCGGACGCGGCTCTTTACTGGCTTGTCCGAATGCTTAAATCCGGCGAAGACCCTTTATATATAGGCAGACGAATGGTTCGCTTTGCTTCCGAAGATATAGGAAACGCAGATCCTAACGCTTTGAGAATATCTCTTGCCGCAGTTGAAGCTTACAGATTTCTCGGTTCTCCCGAAGGCGAGCTTGCTTTGGCGCAAGCCGCAATCTATCTTGGATCGGCTCCTAAAAGCGCCGCCATATATGCGGCGTTAAACAACGCCGAAGATACCGTAAAAAAAAGCGGCTCTTTGCCGGTTCCTATGCGCATTAGAAACGCCCCTACCAAGCTTATGAAAAATTTGGGTTACGGAAAAAATTATAAGTATCCTCATAATTTTAAAAACGCTCATGTAGAGGAAACCTATCTGCCGGATCAATTAAAAGATGAAATATTTTATTTTCCAGTTACAAGAGGTTATGAAAAAATAATAAAGGAAAGATTAGACAAGTGGCGTGAATTTAAAAAAAAACGAGATTAATTTATGTAAAACTCAATTTTTTGATTGTTTTTTAAACAAGAATATGAGAAAAAAACAACTTTAATTTCAAACTAATCCGTTTGAAGTTTAACATTTAAATAGTTTCCGTAAAAAACGTCCTATTTTGTTTTTTTTTGACATCGGATAAACATTTTATCCGATGCCAAAAACAAATAAAGCAGGGCTTTTTTATAAATTTTTTATGCGAAGGAAATCGCTAAACATATAGGCAGAGGCTATTTATTTTATTAATTTATAATTAAGGTGTTAAATAGATTATGGATAATACGAAAAAGTTTGACTGGAAAAAATATTTATTTCTATTTATAGGAATCTTTCTTTTTATTATTGTTTACTACTCTCCGCCGTGGCCGGACGCTATTGACCCCATGGGAGAAAATTTTGTTTTAAGCCGAGAAGGAAAAGGGGCGCTTGCCATTTTTTTACTTGCAGGAACATGGTGGGTTTTTGAAGTCGTTCCTATAGGCGTAACAAGCTTGGCTATAGGAGCTATGCAGGCGTTATATCTTATACGTCCCGCAAAAGTTGCTTTTAAAGATTTTATGGATCCTTCGGTAATGTTTATCTTCGCATCTTTGGTAATAGGAATGGTATTTACCAAAACCCGTCTTACTCAACGCTTATCTTATAAAATGCTTTCTATAGTAGGCGAAAAAACAAGCATGATATATCTTGGCAGTTTTGTTTTAACCGCCGCTTTAACTCATATTATGGCTCATACTGCTGTCGCCGCCACAGTATATCCGCTTTTAATGTCCATATATGCTCTTTATGGAGAAGGAGAGAAAAAAACAAAGTTCGGCAAAGGGCTTTTTATGGGCATGGCTTATATCGCCGGCGCCGGAAGTATTGTTACTCTTCTCGGAGCCGCTCGAGGAGCCGTTGCATTAGGTTTTTATAACGATATTGTAGGCGAAACCGTATCATTTTTTCAACTTACCTATTATATGTTTCCTATAGGCTGGATTATGGTATTTCTGCTTTGGGGATTTTTTATGCTCGTATGCAAACCGGAAAAAAAGGTTATTCCCGGGCTTAAAGAAAAAGCAAAAAAATTATATGGGGAATTAGGTCCTTTAAGAAAAGAGGAAATGCTAGCCGCAGGCATAGTTTTATCTTGTATAGTCGTAATGTCTTTAAGGTCTTTTATTCCGGCTCTTGCAAGCATTGATAAAACCGCTATAATCCTGACTTCAACAATCTTATTCTTTATAACCGGCATATTAGACGTTCATGACCTTGAAATGATTCCGTGGAATATCGTGCTTCTTTTTGCGGGCGCTATGAGCATAGGGTTCTGTTTATGGGATACCGGAGCCGCTAAATGGCTTGCCGTAAACTGGCTTGTAATGTTCCAAAAAGCAAACTGGTTTGTATTTATAATGAGTATTGCATTTTTCGTTATGATAATGACAAACTTTATTATGAACGTTGCGGCAATTGCAATCTCGCTTCCGGTCGCATTTGTTATAGCCCCTTATCTTGGAGTTGCGGCGGAGGTTATTCTTTTTGCAGCGCTCGTTGTTGCGGGCATGCCGTTCCTATTGCTGGTAGGCGCCGCGCCTAACGCTATAGCTTACGCTTCCAAACAGTTTACTACCGGAGAGTTTTTTCTTTACGGAATACCCGCAAGTATAATACTTATGATTGTAACCGGAATTGCCGTAGCTTTTATTTGGCCTATTATGGGTATGAACATTACAATATAGTTTCCGATCTATCTGTAAGGGGCAGAACAATGTTCTGTCCCTACGCTCTTGATTTCGGCGTTGGATAAAATTTTTATCCGCCTTGAAACTAAAATCAAATAAAAAAGCCGATAAAACTTCTATTTGAAGCTTTATCGGCTTTATCTTTTTTAAAATCGTAAATCTTTTATTTGGAAACCCTGCCGAAACGCCGCTCTCTTAATCTAAAATCTTCTATTATTTCAAGAAACTCCTCTTTATTAAAATCGGGCCAAAGAGTTTTGGATATATAAAGTTCCGAATATGCTATCTGCCATAATAAAAAATTGCTTACCCTCATCGCTCCGCCGGTTCTTATCAATAAATCAGGATCTGCAAGTCCTGCGGTGTATAAATGAGAAGATATTGTCTCCTCGTTCATTTCCTCCGGCTTTAGCTTATCTAATTTAATTTTTTTTATAATCTTTTTAAACGCCGAAAGAATATCTTCTCTGCCTCCGTAACTAATGGCAAGGTTTAAAATCAATCCGGTATTCTCTTTAGTTGTATCCGTTAATTCTCGAATAAGATTTTGAACATTTTTCGGCAGTCGCCAAACTTGTCCGATTACCTGTAATTTAACCTTGTTTTTAATGATATTATCTCTTTCGGATATAAAAAAATTCTCCAAAAGCTTCATTAAGGCTTTTACTTCGGTTCTCGGTCTTTCCCAGTTTTCGGTGGAAAAAGCATATAAGGTTAAAATATTAATCCCTACATTGCCGGATGCTGTTACAATATTACGAACAGCGTCCGCCCCTTTTTTATGCCCTTCTACCCTATTTTTTAATTTTTTTTTAGCCCATCTGCCGTTGCCGTCCATTATAATCGCAACATGCCTGGGTAATTTGCTTAAATCAATAGACTCCGGATTATTATCAGATTTCAAGAATGTCCGCCTCTTTTTCTTTATAAGTCGCATCTATTTTATTTATATAGTCGTCAGTAATTTTTTGAACCTCGTCTTGCGATCTAAAAACTTGATCTTCCGATATATCGCCGTCTTTTTTTAATTTTTTTAACAGCTCGTTTGCCTCTCTTCTAATATTTCTTATGGCAACCTTATAATTTTCGCATACCTTATTAACGGTTTTTACAATCTCTTTTCTTCTTTGTTCCGTAAGAGGCGGAATTGCAAGTCTTATCATTTTTCCGTCATTTGAAGGAGTAAGCCCTAAATCCGACTTTAAGATCGCTCTTTCTATCTCTTTAATCGCCGAAACGTCCCAAGGCTGAATGGTTATAAGTCTGCTTTCCGGAACTGATATAGAGGCTATCTGATTAACAGGAGTTGCGGAGCCGTAATAATCGGCTTTTATGCCGTCAAACATAGATAAAGAGGCTCTTCCTGTTCTTATTCTTGAAAGCTCTGTTTTTAAAGCCTCTAAGCTTTTACTCATTTTATCTTTTGTATCTTTATATGTATCTTCAATCATTTTTATCTCCTCCGATAATACTGCCTATATCTTCGCCGCATATTAACCTTTTTATATTCCCTTTTGGTTTTATACTAAAAACCGCAAGAGGAAGCCGGTTTTCCATAGCAAGAGAAACCGCTGTTAAATCCATTACCTTTAAGCGCCTTTTTATCACATCTTCGTAACAAGCTTTTTTTATCAATTTTGCGTTATTATTAATTACGGGGTCCGAATCGTAAAGACCGTTTACCTTTGTAGCTTTTAAAACAATTTCGGCTTTTGTTTCTATCGCTCTAAGCGTTGCCGCCGTATCGGTAGTGAAATAAGGATTGCCGGTTCCGCCGGCAAAAATCAATACTCTTCCTTTTTCCAAACTCAATAAAGCTTTTTCTCTTATATAAGGAGCGGCTATTCTATCTATTGGGATAGCCGACATAAGCCTTGCTTCAACGCCTCGCTTTTCCAAAGCCGATTTTAAAGCCAAAGCGTTTATTACTGTGGCAAGCATTCCGATAGAATCGCCGGCGACTCTATCCATTCCAAAAGAACCCGCTTTAATTCCTCTGAATATATTGCCGCCTCCAACTACTATGGACATCTTTATTCCGAGATTATGAACCGATAGAATTTCCGCGCTTACATAATCGATGATATCCGAATCGATTCCAAAGTCTCCCTCTTTTGCAAGAGCTTCTCCGCTTAATTTAAGCAGAATATTTTTATATCTACAAGCGGCTTTCAAATCAATTGTTATCCTTTTATTTCAAAACGAGCAAAGCGCTTAATCTCTATCTTTTCGCCTGTTTTTGCTATAAGCTCGTTTAAAAGATCCTCTACGGTTTTTGACGTGTCTTTTATAAAAACCTGATTCATAAGGCAATTATCTTTAAAAAACTTTCCAAGTTTACCTTCGGCTATTTTTGCGGCTATATTCTCCGGTTTCCCCATCTCTTTTGCCTGCCCTTTATAAACGGACATTTCGCTATCGATAATATCTTGAGCCACATCCTCTTTTGTTACGCTTATAGGCGCGCTTGCCGCCACCTGCATAGCAATATCTTTTGCAAAGGCTATAAAATCTTCGTTTTTTGCCACAAAATCGGTTTCGCAGTTTACCTCCGCTAATGTTCCCATTTTACCGCCTGAATGAACGTAAGATTGAATTGTTCCTTGCGAAGCTTCTCTGCCTGCTCTTTTAGATGCGGTTGCCAGCCCTTTTTTTCTTAAAAACTCGACTGCTTTTGCAAAATCTCCGTCAGATTCGACAAGAGCTTTTTTGCAATCCATCATTCCGGATCCTGTTTTGGCGCGGAGATCCTTTACCATGCCTGCGCTAATATTTGTCATTATTATTCTCCCGTATTCTCTTCGGTTTCTTCCGTTTTTCTTATTAGTTCTACAATTGGACCCTCTGTTCCGTCGGATATTACCGTTTTTTCTCTGGGTTGTAATCCTGATTTTTTAGTTGTTTTTTTATCCTTTGGAGTCTCTTCGGCTTTATCTTTATGCGCCTGCTGTTTTTCCAAATATCTTGCGCTTCCTTCTATACAAGCGTCGGCTATTTTAGATAATATCAATCTTATTCCTCTGATTGCGTCGTCGTTTCCAGGTATTATATAATCAATTAAGTCCGGATTGCAGTTTGTATCTACAATAGCTACAATCGGAATTCCAAGTTTTCTACCTTCTTTAACCGCTATATCTTCATGTTTGGGATCTACAATAAACATAGCGCCAGGAGGACCGGGCATCTCTCTTATTCCGCCGATATTGGCGTCCAATTTTACACGTTCTTTTTCAAGTTTCAAACGTTCCTTTTTCGGAAAAAGCTCTATTTTACCATTCAAATTAATTTCATTTAAGTAGTTAAGACGTTCAATACCTTTTTTTATAGTTTGAAAGTTTGTAAGCATGCCGCCAAGCCATCTGTTATGAACATAAAACATCTCGCATCTGTTAGCCTCTTCATAAA
>JAOZTP010000033.1:12375-17612 GCA_029939135.1 Desulfobacterales bacterium | reverse complement strand
TGATAAAACTATTTAATTCTATAAACTGCAAGACAACCAAAGCAATAGAAGAAGACATGTTAATCCTTAAATGCAAATTTGACGAAAAACTCGAATAATCATATTAGATAGAGGGCGTAAACAGGTTGAACGTAAATAATGAAAGGATTTCTCGCTTTACTTGACATAACAGGCTTTTTATTTCGGCAAATATTATTTTCGCTTGTCATTTTGACGAACGCAGCGAGAAAAAACCCCTTAATTGCCTGAACTACGATTTATATGACAAACTATAATTAAGAATAGAAAAACCATTTAAACAAAAAAAATATTAAAAAGGAGATGTTCAAGTTTGTTTATTCCGCAAATATTATCATCCTACAAACAGCTTATAAATCTAATAAAAAAACCCTCCTTAATCTCGTTTATAGGCGCGGGCGGAAAAACAACGACAATGTTTAATCTCGCAACCCAATATAAAAAACTTAACAAAAAAGTTTTGATAACCACAACTACAAAAATCATGTTTCCAACGGAAGCTAACGGCTGCGAAACTTATATATTAGACGCATCGAACAACCCCCTACTTTTAAACAAAATTAAAAACGGCACTATAACATGCCTCGGCAAAAAACCAAATTTTACAAAAAAAAAAATAATAGGAATAGAGCCGGAGTACATAAACAAAATTTTTGCGCAAAAAATATTTGACTCCATACTTGTAGAAGCGGACGGCGCAAAACAAAAACCTATAAAAGCTCCGGCAAATTACGAGCCGGTTATTCCACAAACCGCCACAACCGTATTCGGAGTAATAGGAATGGACTCCATAGGCGCGGCTATAGAAGAAAAAAACGTTCATAGAGCCGAAATATTTTGCCAAATAACAGATTCGAAAATCGGAGACATAATAGACGAAAAAATAATAATAAAACTAATATTATCAAAAAAAGGACTCTTTACAAAAACCCCGAATTTATGCCAAAAAATATTATTGATAAATAAAGCACATAATGAAAATAAAACAATACAGGCTTTAAACATTGCAAACAAAATAAAAGATAAAGCCCATAATATAAAAATCGCCATTATATAATAGTTGCGCCTTCTTTTGCTTAATTTAAAACGTTAGATAAAAATCATGACAAAAAACAAAATCAACATACTCATAATAGGACAAGGCGGCAGAGAACATGCCCTTGCTTTTAAAATAGCCCAAAGCGATAAAGTAAATAAAATATATTGCGCTCCTGGCAATGCCGGAATAGCGGAAATAGCCGAATGCGTTAATATCAATACAAACAATATAGAGGCTCTTTCCGATTTTGCTATGCAAAAAAATATACAACTTACCGTAGCGGGACCCGAAGACCCTTTGGCGTTGGGCATAGTAAACGCCTTTGAAAAAAAAGGCTTAAAAATATTCGGACCATCTAAAAAAGCCGCTCAAATAGAGGCAAGCAAAACATTTGCAAAAAAGATAATGACAAAAGCAAACATCCCTACCCCGAAAAGCGAAACATTTACAGATATAAATAAAGCAAACCAATATATTAAAAAGCAAAAAACCCCTATAGTAATAAAAGCGGACGGGCTTGCCGCAGGAAAAGGAGTTGCAATTTGCGATACTGCCCAAAAAGCACTTAACGCCGCAAAAGCTATGCTTATAAAAAACCAATTCGGCAAATCCGGCAAAAAAATATTAATAGAAGAGTATGCCGAAGGCAACGAAGCCTCTTTTATAGCATTTTGCGACGGAACAAACATATTGCCCTTACCCGCATCAAAAGATCATAAACCGGCTTTCGACAATAATAAAGGACCAAACACCGGCGGCATGGGCGCATATTCTCCGGTCTCTTATATAAACGGCAGCCTATATAAAAAAATTGCAAAAACAATCATGCTACCCGTAGTCCAAGCAATGAAAAAATCCGGAGCCGCATATAAAGGCTTTTTATACGCGGGGCTTATAGTAAACGACAACAACGTTAAAGTTTTAGAATTTAATTGCAGAATGGGAGACCCCGAAGCGCAAGCCCTGTTTATTCGCCTTAAAAGCGATATAGTCCCCATTATGCAAGCCTGCATTGAAGGAAAACTTCAGAAATTCACTCTCGATATACATAAAAAAGCCTCCGTATGCGTTATAATGGCTTCTTCCGGCTATCCGAACAAACCCGTTGAAAAAGGAGCGCAAATAACCGGACTTGATAAAATAACGCCATCCGACAACCTTTTTATATTCCATTCCGGAACTCAAAAAAAAAATAACAACATAGCGACAAACGGCGGAAGAGTATTAGGAATAACCGCTCTTGGAAACAACATTGAAAACGCATCCGAAAAAGCCTATAAAACCATAGAAAACATCCATTGGAAAGAAGCTTTTTATAGAAAAGATATAGGAAAAAACCTTGCATAACATACTTAAAGCGGACAAAAACAATATTGATTCGGAACTGATCAAAAAAGCGGTTTTAACATTAGAACAAGGAAAAACAATAATATTTCCCACCCAATCTCTCTACGGCATAGGAGCAAACGCTTTTAACCCCGACGCCGTCAAAAAAATCTTTCAAATAAAAAAACGTTTACTTTCAACGCCAATTTTAATATTAATTGACAACAAAAAAACGCTTAAAAAACTTGTTTTGGAAATACCGGATATTGCGGAAAAGCTTATGGAAAAATTTTGGCCAGGCAGACTTACAATCATATTTAAAGCTGCAAAAACAGTAAACAAGGTACTTGCTCCTAATAAAAAAATTGGAATTAGGCTGCCGGCGCATCCGATAGCGGCGGCTATTACAAAAACCGCCAAATTTCCGGTAACGGCGACAAGCGCAAACATATCCGGCATTCCCGCAATATCCGAAATAAAAAATGCAGATAAAAACTTTATTAAAAATTTCGATCTAATAATAGATGCCGGAAAATTAAAAGGAGGCAAAGGCTCGACGATAATCGACGTTACTGATAAAAAAAACGGGATCAAAATATTAAGAGAAGGATCAATTCCTACAGAACAAATAATAAAATTTTGCTGTATAACAAGAAAGTTTCTTCGTTTACAAGGCGTGCGAAAATTTTAACCGCAGGCTTATGAAATATAAGTTGAACGCTTAACGCATCAAACGAATAAAATGCCAAGTTATACGGCAAAATTCAAACAAAGGAATTATAAAATATGAAACAACTACTAATAATCTTGGCTATTGTTGGAGTATGGTTTTTATTACAGGCATACATCTTGCCCAAATTCGGGATTTCAACTTGACTAAAAGAATCCTCTTGTCAGGCGACAAGCGAAAAAAAAATTTCGAAAACAAAATCAATTAAAAAATTTCGGAATACTTTACGTTAAAATTTTTATATGCGAATATAAAAAAGATTCTTGACAAATAACCCGAAAATAATCAAAATACCCCTTTTTATAATTATCAGAATACAAGTTTTAATTTCAGGAGGAAAATAAAAATGTATGCCGTGCTAAAAACTGGAGGCAAACAATATAAAGCCTTATTAGACGACACCCTTAAAGTTGAAAAACTTAAAGGCGAAGTGGACGAGCCTGTAGTATTTGAAAAAGTTCTTATGGTTGCGGGAGATGACGACAAAGTAATAATCGGGCAGCCGTTTATAAAATCCGCATCTGTGCGCGGACATATAGTAAAACAGGCAAAAGATAAAAAAGTAATAGTATTTAAACACAAACGCAGAAAAAACTACAGAATTAAAAAAGGGCATAGACAATTTTTTACGCAAGTAAAAATAGATAGCATAGACGTCCAATAAAAACGGGAGATAAAAAATGGCGCATAAAAAAGCTGCTGGAAGTTCCAGAAATGGCAGAGATAGCGCGGGGCAAAGGCGCGGAGTTAAAAAATACGGCGGACAAAAAGTTAGAGCTGGAAACATCTTAATTCGACAACTCGGCACAAAAATACATCCGGGCGAAAACGTAGGGCTTGGAAAAGATTATACTCTTTTTGCAAAAATAGACGGATTGGTATTTTATGAAAAACTCGGAAAATTTCGTAAAAAAGTAAGCGTTTATACGACGTAATTATTAAAAAAAATACGGCTTCCGCTTATATTACAGCATTGCGGGTCAATTAATTCCCTGTAAAAAAATGTTCGATTCTAATTTGAGTTTACGGCGGAAAATTTTAACCGCCTGCTTATTAAAAATAGGTTGAGAATTAAAATTTGAGCATAACGCAAAAAACGGGCAAAAAAGGATTTTTCTCTAAGTGAAATTCATAGATCAAACGTTTATAACCGTCAGCTCTGGCAAAGGCGGAAAAGGATGCGTAAGCTTTAGACGGGAAAAATACATTCAAAAAGGCGGGCCAAATGGAGGCTCTGGAGGCAAAGGCGGAGACGTAATATTTAAAACATCCGCAGACAGACGAACATTATACCGATTTCGCTTCAAAAAAGAATTTAAAGCTGGGGACGGACAAGCTGGAGGCTCAAAACTTAAAACAGGCGCAACCGGCAAAAATATCATAATAGAAATTCCGCCCGGCACAATTATTTCGGATACAGAATCAGGCGAAATAATAAAAGAGCTTCTTGATAAAAACCAAACCTTTACCATAGCGCAAGGAGGCAGAGGAGGCAAAGGAAATAAACATTTTGCATCCTCTACAAACCGCTCTCCCAAATTTGCCCAAGACGGAGAACCCAAAAAAACATTTTCTCTTAAACTCGAATTAAAACTACTTTCAGACGTAGGATTAATAGGGCTTCCTAATGCCGGAAAATCCACGCTTTTATCGGTTGTTTCAGCTAAAAAACCGAAAATAGCCGATTATCCCTTTACCACATTAACTCCTAATCTTGGAGTAGTTAAAACAGAGTATGCAGAACCATTTGTGATGGCGGATATACCCGGATTAATAGAAGGAGCGCATAAAGGAGCGGGGTTAGGGCTTCAATTTTTAAAACATATAGAAAAAACAAAGATACTCATACATCTGATAGACGCAAACGAAATTGATCCCGACAATCCGAAAAAATACTATTATATTGTTAACGTAGTGCTAAAATACTATAAAGCGGATCTACATAAAAAGCCTCAAATAATCGTTATAAGCAAAACAGATATAAAGGACTCCGATATTGGCGTTAAAAAATTTCAAGAGGCTTTAAGTCCTATAGAAATAATAGAAATATCTTCTCATACAAAAAAAAATATAGACCTGCTTTGCAATAAAATAGCGTCGGAACTATCAAAAACGGAAAACAAA
>JAOZTP010000033.1:0-12275 GCA_029939135.1 Desulfobacterales bacterium | reverse complement strand
CAGCCACAGCTTATAATAGAATATGAAGACGCTTTTAAACCGTATAAAAAAAAAGTTGCGCAAATACTTCTTACATCGGAGGATCTATCGGATAGAAAACGGTACCTTAACGCCAGAAATACCCTCGAAACCATTTTAAGCTTAAACGCCGTCCCCATAATAAATGAAAACGATACCATAACCGTAGAATCAATCGAGTTTGGAGATAACGACAACCTTGCCGCGATGATAACCTTATTAACCAATGCGGATATATTAATAAATTTAACCGATATAGACGGATTATTCGATAAAGACCCCCGCGTAAACCAAAACGCCTTAATGATAAAAGATGTTAAAAAAATAACAAAAAAAATAACTCAAGCCGCAGGTTCAATACCGGGAGCGCTCGGAAAAGGCGGAATGACAAGTAAAATAGAAGCCGCAAAAAAATTAACGTCCGCCGGAATTCCTATGATTATAGCAAACGGAAAAACTCCGGAAATACTACCGGCTATAACAGAAGGCAAAGAACACGGAACATTCTTCTATCCGAAAAACGTAAAAATAACCGGTAGAAAACGTTGGATAGGCTATTCTATAAAACCGAGAGGAAGCGTAATAATAGACAACGGAGCCGCCGCCGCAATATTGCAAAAAGGCAAAAGCCTTCTTGCTGGAGGAATAACCGAAGTAAAAAAAAACTTTGAGCAGGGTTCGCCCCTAACAATTTTAAACGCCGATAACAAAATAATCGGAACAGGACTTTCCAATTATTCATCGGATGATATTTTAAAAATTATGGGGCTTCAATCTGCCGATATTGCTAAAAAACTCGGATGTAAAACAAAAGCCGAAGTTATACATAGAAATAATATGACCATAACAAAGACGGATTAAGACTTGATCGAATCGCCTCTTTTGTAATATCTTTTATCTGTTTATAATTTAAATACAAAGATACAAAGATACAAAGATACAAAGTAAAACGGATAACATGTTTAACACAGATATCAATATTTCGGAAAAATTCGATTTGAATAAGCATATAATACTTTATAACGGAAGCTGCCTTGATTTATTAAAACAGATTCCGAACAAATCAATTCAATTAATTGTTACTTCTCCTCCTTATAATATTGGCAAGGAATATGAAAAAAAATTAGACATTGACGCCTATATCAAACAGCAAGCAGAAGTAATAAAAGAATCCGTGCGAGTCCTTTCGGATACGGGAAGTATCTGCTGGCAGGTTGGCAATTATGTAAATAAAGGGGCTATTATTCCTCTTGACGCTATTTTATATCCAATATTTCACAATCTAAATCTTGTTATGAGAAATAGAATCGTCTGGCATTTTGAGCATGGACTTCACTGTTCCAAAATATTTTCAGGGCGTTATGAAACAATAATCTGGTTTACAAAAAAAAATCAAAGGCAGATTGCTCTATAGTCCTATTGATATGAATAAATCTTTTAAAAAATTTCTCGAATCAAAAAAATGGATAGAAAGCAGAGTAAGCTATTGGGTAACTAAAAATGAAAAATTGATTCGTAAGACGCTTACAATGGAAACTAAAAAGCAGAAAGAAGAAATTGAACATGCGGGTTACACGCCAATTTTTAGTTACAATCAGACCGATTTTGTTAAAAAAAGAGTCGCAATAGAAATACAATTCGGAAAATACTCCTTTGTAGCTTACGATCTATTCGTAAAACATCTCGCCTTTTATATAGGAGATAAAATAGACGTAGGGATTGAAATATTGCCTATGAAATCCTTACAATCGCAAATGAGCTCCGGAGGCGCCTATTATGAAGGAGAATTATATAATGTTATCAGACAAGGGCGCGGCGTCCCCGCAGTCCCCCTTGTTATAATAGGAATAGAAGCATAGTTACATCTTAATTAATAATAAAAGATAAAACAGTATGAAAAATAGAAAACAAAAAGCTAAAAACAAAAAAAATTTAAAAAGCCCTGAAAAACAATCCGCTTTTAAAAAATTTTTACAGAAAATTAATAAAGCCTTTAAAGAAACATGCCAAACATGAGTTAAAAAATAAAAACGCCCGGAGGGCGCAATTTAAACAAAATAGACTTCAAATTTATCCGCCACTTAAAACTTATGCCGCAAAAAAAATATAATAAAATTTTGTTTCATAACAAAATAGTTTGTTCGTTTTAAAAGCATTTTTGTTTAACCGCAGGAATACCAATCTATTTCGAGGATTATTTTTTTTTCAACCCCCAAAACAGACAAACTATGAAGTTGTAAACCAAAATTTAAATTAAAAAATACTTGCGCGGATATAAACTTTATGTTAGCAAACCTACGCTTTATAGCTTCAAATTTCATGTTATACTTAATTTTTTGTATAACATATTGAAAGGAATATAGAGAAAATGAATCATAAAAAAGAGCTCCGAATAGCTTACTGGTTAATGATTATTTCATTTATCATAGGTGTTATAAGCTATGCCGCTTGTTCTAAACAGTCTCATGAAAACCCTTTGCGAATCATGTATAAAACAAGCGCGGGCAACGTTCTATTTGACCATAAAACCCACGCTTCGGATACAGGTTACGGCGTTGTATGCGCAGACTGCCATCATCATCCAGAAGATGATTCCGGTTTAACGAATTGTAATTCGTGCCATACAAAAGATGATAAAAATACCAATCTGCCGGAATCCTGCCTTGACTGCCATGATGCGGGGGATATTGAAGGGACAGAAATGAAAAACAGTACAGACGCATTTCATGATCAATGTATTGCCTGCCATAAAGAGAGCGGACGCGGTCCGGTCGAATGTTTGCAATGCCATGTTATGTAGTTGATAATTATTAAAAAAATGATAAAGGTTAAATTATGCTCAAAAAACCATGTTTTAACTTAACAAAGCATAAACTTGAATATGAATCCGTCAAAGAATTTTCATCCTCAATACTGGAAGTTCCGTTATCTGAAAAAAGCATCCTATTCTTTGACGTATCACAGGAAGTGGAAATCAAACCGGACGATCCATTATCCGTCAAACAGGATGATCTATTAAAAACCGGAGAAAAATTTCTACCTTTTAAAGACAAGTCTTCAAAATATCTAACCTCCAGCGTTACCGGAAAAATCTCTTCGATAAATACATTCCAAAGCGACTATGGAAAAAAATATATCTCCATAACCGTTAATAAAGAAAAAGAAGAGATTGTCTGCGACAAATTTTCGAAAAAAAGCAAGGAGCCGACCATTGCCAACGCCTCCGAATTTTTAAGCTGCATTCCCGGCGGAATCTCGGAAAATATCCTTTCAAATACAGGCGAAATAAAAACCCTTTTTGTATGCGGAACGGATAACGATCTATTTTCGGTTACAAACCAATATATTGTTAGCTCCAAAATAGAATCCTTAAAAAAAGGCATTGAGATATTAAAAAATATCACTGGCATAGATAACATTATATTAGTCGTTAATAAATATCTGGAACAAACCGCATTAAACGCCGAAATAAAAACAGAAGTAATAAACTCCGAATATCCGAGCTCTTTACCGAAGCTAATAGTAAAAGAGCTGCTTAATATGGAATTGCCTCAGGATAAATCATTTATAGATATAGGCGTCGATTTCATAAGCGCGGAAGCGGTCGCCGCAATTACCCAAGCTTATAATACAGGTAAAGTTCCGGTTGATAAGATTATTACTTTCGTAAAAAAAGACGGCTACAAATTACTCGCAAAAGCAAGAATAGGAACCCCGATCAAAAATTTATGCGCCGCATGCGATACGGCAATAGATAATAACGACCGCTTAATCATAGGCGGACCTATGACAGGCTCCGCAATATATACGGACGATTATCCAATTCTGAACAATACTGACGCCGTAATTGTTCAAGCTGCGGATAATATATCGCGCACATCCGACTATCCTTGCATAAACTGCGGAACATGCGTAATGGCATGTCCTGCGAGACTATCCGTTAATATATTAGTTCGTTATCTTGAAGCGGGTCTTTATGAAATCGCAGACGACGAATATGATCTTTCGGCGTGTATAGAATGCGGTCTTTGCAGCTATGTATGTATTTCCCAAATACCTATTTTTCAATATATAAAATTAGGGAAATATGAACTTGCAAAAATTAAAGCAAAAGCAGCGGAGGAAGTTGATGATTAAACAAAAAAAGCTTATTGTTTCCCATGCGCCATTTATACATAACGGCTCGAAAATTTCGATAAAAAATTATCATATTATGCTCGCGGCTCTGCCCGCTCTTTTGGCGGGAATCTATTATTACGGTATTCAAGCCGTAGGAGTAATAGGTTTATCAATATCTTTTTCAGTTTTTTGGGAGCTTGCTTTCAATCTTATCGCAAAAAGCGAAAAGAGAATAGGAGACGGCAGTTCTGCGGTAATAGGCGTAGTCTTTGCCATGATGCTTCCTGCTACGGCTCCTTGGTGGATAATACTAATAGGAACATTTGTAGCCATTATAATAGGCAGAGAAATATTCGGCGGAATAGGAAGCAACCCTTTTAATCCCGCCGTATTGGGAATAGCTATTATAGCGCTATCTTGGAAAGAGTATTTTGACTTTAATCAGGCTCTTATCAACTTTGATATGGATTTCAATATGTTTTATCCGCTTGCAGCTTTAAAAAGTTTCGGGGCGTCCTCCATAAGTTCCATCTCTGTTTTTGATCTTATGCTTGGAAAACAGGCGGGAGCGATAGGAGCGGTTTTTGGTATCGGCATAATAATAGGCGGGCTTTACCTGATAGCAAAAGGAATAATAAGATGGGAAATATGTTTCTCTTTTATAGCAGGAATATTTCTTACCTCCATGACTTTTGCCATGTTTGCTCCGACAACTTATGCAGGTCCTTTTTTTCATCTTTTTACAGGCTATACCCTTTTGGGAATATTCTTTCTATCGCCCGAAGATTCCTCTTCGCCGGTTAATAAAATGCCTATGATACTATACGGTTTAGGATGCGGAATATTGACGATTCTTATCAGAAACATCGGAGTTTATGCAGACGGAATACTCTATGCTATTCTTATAATGAATATTATTAATCCGCTTATTGATAAGATTAAACCTAAAGCATTCGGAAAGGTTTGATAACATGCGTGAAATGATAAAAATGGTTCTTGTTTTGACAATTTTAAGCTCTTTTTCCGGCGGGCTGCTTGCCGCTTTAAAAAATGGAACTCAAGAAAAAATCGAATATCAGGAACTTCAAAATGTAAAAGGTCCTGCAATCGAAAAAATATTAGAAGGCTGCGAAAACGATCCTATAGTCGATAGATTCAAAGTGGCGGACGGCGAACAGGAAAGAAGCTTTTTTGTTGGCATATTTGACGGGAAGCCCAAATCAATAGCCTTTGAAACCTACGGGAAAGGATTTGCAGGCAAGGTAGGAGTTATAGTAGGCGTTAATCTTGAAGACGGCAGCATGCTCGGAGCCCAAGTTACCACTCACAACGAAACTCCCGGAGTAGGCTCAAAAGCGCAAGACGATCCTTCCTTTGTTTCTCAATTCGCAAATAAAACAGTAACCGATTCTTTCGGCGTAAAACCGGACGGCGGAAATATAGACGCTATAGCTGGCGCCACAATAACTTCGCGGGGCGTATGTATGGCGGTTACCGAAGCTGGCGAAATATATAAAAGATTAAAACCGGAAATCGTCAAACAATTAGAGAAGTTTAATAAATAAGGGGAAAATTAATGGCTAAATCCATTGCTTATGAATTCGGGAAAGGTTTATGGAAAGAGATACCTCCTTTTAGGTTAGTGCTCGGATTATGTCCTGTTTTGGCAGTTACAACATCGCTTCAAAACGGCGTAGGAATGGGGCTTGCCACTACATTTGTGCTTGTCTGTTCCAACATATTAGTGTCAATGTTGCGCAAGGTTATACCTTCCAAAGTAAGAATTGCATGTTTTATTATAATTATAGCTACATTTGTTACCGTCGTAGAACTATTAATGCAGGCTTATGCATACACGCTCTATTTGCAACTTGGCATATTCATACCCCTTATTGTCGTAAACTGCCTGGTTTTGGGAAGAGCCGAAGCTTTTGCATACAAAAATCCAATCATACATTCTTTATCGGACGGTCTTGGAATGGGAATAGGCTTTACCCTTTCGCTCGGCGCGCTCGGCGCGGTAAGAGAAATCATAGGAAGCGGCGAGCTGCTCGGATATTCGGTTTTCGGTTCTTCATTCAAGCCCTTTACCTTTCTGATCGAAGCGCCCGGGGCTTTTGTCTGTTTGGGGCTTATGCTTGCTATTATGAACTTGGCGAGCAAAAAATAATATAATCATATATTGAAAAAAATTTAAGGGGAAATTATGGGCGATTATATACTCCTTGCAGTGAGTTGTATCCTTGTAAACAATATACTTTTGGCGCAGTATCTCGGCAATTGTCCTTTTTTGGGAACATCCAAAAAAATGGAAACCGCAATTGGCATGGCTATGGCGGTTATATTCGTGCTTGTGCTTGCGGGTACAATAACTTGGATAACAGATACATACCTATTAAAAAAATTCGGACTGGAATATTTAAGAACCATAGCCTTTATTCTGGTAATAGCCTCTCTTGTTCAGTTTGTAGAAATGTTTTTAAAAAAAAGCATCCCCGCTCTTTATGCAGGGCTCGGAATATTCCTTCCTTTAATTACTACAAACTGCGCCGTAATGGGCGCATGCTTAATAAATATCAAAGAAGAATATACCTTCATTGAAGCGCTTGTCTCCTCCTTTTCTTATGCCGTAGGTTTCGGACTTGCCTTAATTCTGTTTGCGGGAGTGCGAGAAAGAGTGCTAATTGCCAGAGTTCCAAAACCGCTGCAAGACACCTCAATAGCATTAGTAGTAGCAGGAATGATCGCTCTTGCATTTTATGCTTTTAAGGGAATGGCTTAATAAAAAAAATAAATAACGGAGACATAGCCCAATGACAGAAGCTATTTTAATAATGCTTACGTTAGGCGGCGTTTGCGGAGCCGTTTTAAGTATCGCATCAAAAGTCTTTTATGTTTATGAAGATCCGCGTATTGCTCAAATAGAATATTATACTGCTGGCGCAAATTGCGGCGGGTGCGGTTATGCAGGATGTTCTGCAGCTGCCGTAGCGGTGATAAACGGCAAAGCAAGCCCCAATGTATGCGTCGTAGGAGATGCTGAATCCGCCGCCTCAATCGCCGAAATTATGGGTTTAGATGCAGGAAGCGTAGAATCTGCAATATCGTACAACACATGCAAAGGCGGAGAGCGAAAAGAGGAAAAATTCTCCTATATAGGAGTAGCAACCTGTAAAGCCGCAAGCAGCCTTTACGGAGGCAAAAATGTGTGCGGCGTAGGCTGCATCGGAATGGGCGACTGCGTTAAAGCCTGCAATTTCGACGCCATAAAAATAGGCGAAGAGACCATTCCAGTTATCGATTCGAATAAATGCGTAGGCTGCGGCGCATGCGTTAAAGCCTGCCCTAAAAACATACTTTCGGTTAAAACCATGTCCGAAAGACTTTTGGAATTCAACAATATAGACGGCAAACTTGCTCCATGCAGCCAAACATGCCCTGCGGAAATAAACATACCCAAATACATCTCCCAAATAATAAAAGGAGATTATCAAGGAGCGGTAAATACAATTCGAGAAAGAAACCCGCTTCTATTATCATGCGGAAGAGTCTGTCCCCATCCTTGCGAAACATACTGCAGAAGAGGAATAGTTGACGATTCCGTATCAATCAACCAATTAAAAAGATTTGTAGCCGATTATGAAATGAATTCCGGCAAACGCTTTCCCATAACTTGCGCTCCGGATACAGGAGAAAAAGTTGCAGTTATAGGCGGAGGTCCGGCAGGACTAAGCTGCGCATACTTTTTGAGAAGACTCGGACACAGCGTTACAATATTTGAAGCAATGCCTACACTCGGCGGTATAATAAAATATGGGATACCCGAATATAGACTTCCGAAAAAAGTTTTGGATTGGGAAATAGAAGGAATCGTAAATCTCGGAATAGAGGTTAAAACAGATACAAAACTCGGAAGAGATGTTGATCTTCAATCCTTATTTGCCTCCGATTTTAAAGCCGTATTTTTGGGAATAGGCGCTTGGAACGATTACGCTCTCGGCATTGACGGAGAAAATCTAAAAGGCTCTTGGAAAGGAATAAATTTTCTTTCATCAGTCGCCAACGGAAGAAAAATTACAATAAAAGAAAAAAAAGCCGCCGTAGTAGGAGGCGGAAACTCTGCCATAGACTGCGTTCGGACCCTTGTTAGGAAAGGGGCAAAAGAGGTTTATATAGTATATAGAAGAACCAGAAAAGAGATGCCCGCAAACGAAGTGGAAATAATAGCGGCGGAACATGAAGGAATAAAATTTGTATTTCTTGCCGCTCCTACAAAAGTCATAGGAAACAAAAATGGAGAAATCACCCATCTCGAATATTTAACAATGGAACTCGGAGAGCCGGACGCCAGCGGAAGAAGAAGACCCGTTCCAATAGAAGGCTCCGAAACAACGCTGGAAATAGACATGCTTATAACCGCAATAGGACAATCTCCAGACATCTCCTTTATAGATAAAGACTCTGATTTAAAAGAACTAAAAACTACGAGATGGAAAACCATAGATAACGATCCCCTTATACTTCAAGCCAATCTTCCTTACATTTTTACCGCAGGAGACTGCGCTACAGGACCGTCTTTAGTAGTCGACGCAATAGGAGGAGGCAGAAGAGCCGCCAGATCAATCCACCTTTATCTTACGCAGGCAGAGGAAGAAGAAAGCGAAAATAAAATCGAACCTGTTGAAAATGCGCTTTATAAAAAACATATTCCGGAAAGCATATTCGAAACCCTCGAAGGCGTAGTTAAAAAACCGAGAGTTACAATGCCGGAACTTCCGGTGGAAGAACGCATAAAAACTATGGATGAAGTGGACCTGGTAATAAGCGAAAAAGAGGCTTTGACCGAAGCGGACAGATGTCTTGATTGCTGCCGAATTTGTTATAATAAAGAAACAACCGAAACACAGGCTTAATCCTTTTACTTTTACTCTCCCAAAAAGGCTCGGCGTAAAAAACGTCGAGCCTTTTTATTTAATTCCCCTTACGGATAATATTATTTTACTCTTGTAATCTTTTTTATATTCAAGAAACAAATAAAAAAAATAAGTTGGACAAAATCACCTTATAGCGACTGGATTTTACCTGATAATTGGTTTTACAAAATAAACGATATAGCCCGCGCCTCTTTTGTGGTAAAATATCTTGATGGCGTATCATTTTTTGCCAACGCTTTAATCGAAATTTGCAAATCATTATCTCTTGAATACAAAATAGATTGTGAAGCAAAAGAGGAAGGCTATTATGCGGCACATTTTTATACTTTTATTGAAACCGAAATTCCAACTAAAAATTGGGGTACGGAAGTTAAAAAAATATCTTTTGAGATACAAATTACAACACAGCTTCAGGAAGTAATAAAAAAAATGCTGCATAAATACTATAAAGATAACCGTAAAAAAAAATATGATACAAAAAAAACGGCATGGCAATGGAATTATAAAAGCAAAGAATTTTCAACTAATTATCTGGGGCATATACTCCATTATATCGAAGGTATGATAATGGAGATCAGAGATAAAAACGGGGGCGTTAAAAATGATTAAAAATAAAGATCAATATTTTGATATAATAGGATTAACCAATCTCTTTCGAGACAGGGCAAACGAGGTAATTGATTTTTATCAAAACCTGTATCCGAATCAATTAAAAACAGTATTTATTTCCGAATATATTGATAGCGACGGCAACAGAAATTTTAAAAACCTATGGCTTCTTACGAATAAACATATTTGCGAAGCAAAAAATTTTCTTAAAGAAGACGACTTTGATTCGGTTACAATTAAAAATAGCGTAAAAGGTTGGCTATTAAAAAAGAAAAACTACGATTTTAAGATCGCAACGCAAAAATCAAGAATGACATTAAATTGTTTTCTATCATATGCCGAATCGCATTTTAGCTGTTCTATGAAAGCATCAGGCGAAAATTGCGGTTTTCTTCGAGACCTTTTAAAAGAATATATAATTCCTAACGAAATAGGGGAGTTGTAAAATAGCCGTTTTAAAATTATAAAGAAAACTATTATAAAGGCAGGAAAAACGAATTTATAAACGAATAATATATAATATTTAATCTCATAATGGCAAAATTTCGCTGTATAACAAAGTAGTTTGTTCGTTTTCAACGCCGCAAACGAACAAACTGCAAAGTTAGACGGCGGAATTTAAATAAAAGAACGCTCCCCCAAATTACCGTATCTATGATATGTATCGCATATAGCCTGCTCCTTAAAATAATTAACAAGCTCAACCCTTCCTTCGCACATAACATTTGATCTTGCTATATAAAATCCGGTTTCCGCAGCTTTTTTAAATACCGCATCCGAAACCCTCTCAAAAGAGGCGTATCTGATACGCTCTATCTGATTCGGAATATATTTTAAAATATCCTCCTCCGTCTCATTTTTAACGCTTATCCCTTTTAAAAATGCCTTGCCGTATGTAGATTTCAAAAATTCAATTACTTCGTTATCAAGACCGCTCGGCAGGCTTAATATTGGAGATGCGCCCGCAATCTTTGCAGCAGCAGCCATAGCCAAAACTTCAAATAAGGAATCCGCCTTGTCAACCCTTATCAAGACATTTTTGAATTTCAAATAACGAACTATATTATCCTGCCCGCGCAGATGGAAATAATCCTTTTCGCAATAAAATTCCCGTTCCGCATTATAGGTATAACTTTTTACCGCCCGAATTACCTTTCTAATATCAGAGGCGTATTTTCCGAACTTGCCGGATAATATTTTGTTGTCCCACTCCGAGGTTAATCTTAACAAATAATTCTCCTCTTTTATTGCCTCCGTTACAGGATACGGCGTCTCCTCAATATTTGCAAACTGAACGCAGTAATTGGGGCCTCCCGCTTTTATTCCCGCCCCCAAAGCCGATTTTTTCATTCCCCCGAAAGGCTGGCGCAAAACAATCGCTCCCGTAGTGCCTCTATTTATATAAAGATTGCCGGCGCAGATATTCTCTTTCCATATCTCTTGCTCTCTTTTATCAAGACTTTCAAGCCCTGATGTCAAACCGTATCCCGTTTGATTTGCCAAATCTATGGCATGACGCAAATTTTTTGCCCGCATAACCCCCAAAACGGGTCCGAAAAATTCGGTGGTATGGGTATATGATCCAGGGGAAATGTCCCATTTAATTCCCGGAGCCCATAAATAAGGATTATCCTCTAATATTTCCGGTTTTAACGCCCATGTTTCTCCATGTTCAAGAGTTGTTAAAGCCCGCTTTAAATCTCCAGAAGGATGAGCTATAAGCCTGCTCATCTTATTTTTAAATTCCCATACGGAGCCGGTAGCAAAACTTTTTGCCGTATCTGCAAGCTGCTTTTTAAAATTTTCGTCCCTATATACTTCATCTTCAAGTATCAACAAAGATGTTGCCGAACATTTCTGCCCCGCATTTCCAAATGCCGACAATATTACGTTTTTAATAGCCTGATCTCTATCAGACATAGCCGTTACAATAGTGGCGTTTTTACCGCCTGTTTCCGCCGCAAGATAAACATTAGGTCTTTTTGAAAGTATAGAAAGTCCCGTATCCGTGCCTCCTGTTAATATTATAAAATCTACGTCCGAATTCAAAGTAAGCTTTTCGCCTACAGAAGAGCCAGAACAGGGAACAAATTGCAAAACATTTTTACTTATTCCGGCATCCCAAAAACATTTGCAAAGCTCCCAAGCTACATATACCGCCGCAGATGCGGGCTTAAATATTACCGTATTGCCAGCCGCAAGGCTTGCGGATATTCCGCCGCACGGAATCGCTATCGGAAAATTCCAAGGAGATATTACCAAGCCGACGCCTTTGCCGGAATGCTCAAGATTATGACAATTATCAAAAGCGTAAAGAGAATGAGGATAATATTCTACGAAATCTATAGCTTCGGATACCTCTATATCCGCCTCCGTAAAAATTTTGCCCGTATTCGCGGCAGCAGCGCCTATAAGTCTGTTTCTGGAACGTCGGATATTTTTTGCAACCTCGGATAATATCTTATGTCTTGCCTTTAATCCTTTTTCTCGCCATCCGTCCATATCCTCTTTTGCGGTTTTAACAGCTCGTTTAATATCCTCTTCATTTGCGTATCTGTAATTTGCAACCGTAATATTTTCTTTAAGTCTGCAAAA
>JAOZTP010000132.1:2977-5101 GCA_029939135.1 Desulfobacterales bacterium | reverse complement strand
AAAAGCGTATGCGCAACTCATAAAAGGGTTTGTGTTATTGGTAAAAACATTTGTGCTTTTCATAAAAACACAAACGTTATTGATAATTGGATATTGGTAACTCTTAATTATATTTACGAAATATCAATTGAACGCGGGCAATTGATAAAATCCAGCCTGCGATAAGATTAAGACGCTTGCATAACAAAGCAGTTTGTTGGTTGGCAAGGCGGATAATAAGTCCAGGATTAAAATTTGAGCGCTTAACGCAATCAGCGATAAAACCGAGAAGTTATCTAACGAAATTCAACCTGCATAATTTATTTATACAAAAATAATTAAGGGATTTTGTCAAGCGAAGGGAAAAATTTCTTTATTAAAAGCTTGTAATGTCGAGTAAAGGGCGGCGTTATGCTCAAATTTCAATCCTCAATTTATATTTAATAAGCTTGCGGTTAAAATGTTCGCAAGCATTGAAAAGGAATAAACTACTTTGTTATAAACCGAAATTTATGAATTTAAAGGGTTTTTTTGTCTGCTTTTTTTAGGGATGTCCATTATAACTATTATCAAATAATATCGATTTCAATATTTTCTAAAATATTTTTTAGTTTGCTTACTTGCTTTATAGCGATTGTTGCTTATACTTTTAATTTGAATACGGCACAACGAATGCTTGTTAAAAATAAACTTATAAAGAATAGGAAAAAAAAATGTGGAAATATTTAGGAATGGTTAATAAAAATTTGGTTATTGCAATTCCGATTATGATGATTCTCGGTTTTATATTTGGCGTTATATTTGACGCCCAATTTTTAAAAGATTTAATTGTTCCTTTCACCTTTCTTATGGTTTACCCTATGATGGTAACCTTAAAGATTAAAAAAGTTTTTGAGGGGGGCGATATTAAGGCGCAACTTATTACCCAACTTATTAATTTCGGAATTATTCCTTTTGTAGCTTTTGGACTCGGAATATTATTTTTTAAGGAACAGCCTTATATGGCGTTAGGTCTGTTGCTTGCAGGGCTTGTTCCTACAAGCGGGATGACTATTTCTTGGACGGGTTTTGCAAAGGGAAATCTTGAAGCCGCGGTAAAGATGACGGTAATAGGTTTGACTCTCGGATCGATAGCGACTCCTTTTTATGTAAAATTTCTTATGGGAGCAAATCTGGAAGTTAATGTATCGGCGGTAATGAAGCAGATTCTATTTATTGTTTTTATCCCTATGCTTGCAGGATATATTACGCAGCGATTTTTGATTAAAAAATATGGCATTAAGCGGTTTCAACAGGTTTTGGCGCCGCGTTTTCCCGGCTTATCTACAATAGGAGTAATAGGAATTGTTTTTATTGCCATTGCTCTTAAATCAAGAACTATTGTAAGCTCGCCGCAACTGCTTATTTTTATTTTAATGCCGCTCACCATAATATACGCTTTTAATTATGTTCTTAGCACTTTTGTAGGCAAAATGCTGTTTCCGCGAGGAGACGCCATAGCTTTGGTTTACGGTTCGGTTATGAGAAATCTTTCGATCGCTTTGGCAATAGCGATTAACGCTTTTGGACCGCAAGGTTCAATGGCGGCGTTGGTTATAGCCATAGCTTATATTATTCAGGTTCAATCTGCGGCATGGTATGTTAAATTTACAGATAAGTTTTTTGGTCCCGTAACCAAAAAAGAATGCCTATCTCTTGATGTATCTAAAACCAAAACAGAGGAAACTTTTTGCAAGCCTTCCGTAATACAGGATATGAAACGAATTCTTTATGCTACCGATTTATCTGATACTGCCGGATATGCCATCCGTTATGCTTGTAGTATTGCATATAAGTATAACGCAAAAGTTACGATGCTGCATATAGTTCCTGATAAGCTTGATGAGTTGTCTGCATACGCAGGAACTGATATAGCAAAGATTTTTAAAAATGAGAATAAAGATTTTAGTAAGATAGATGTAGAAAACGCAAGAAATCTTATACATAGTCGAATTCGTATAATCTCGCGTGAAGCGTTAAAGACGATGCCGAGTTGTCCTGTATCCGAAGGAGATATAGTAGTAAAAGCAGGAGATTTTACGGACGGAATTGTTTCCGAAGCGGAAGAAAAAAATTATGACTTGGTAATTATGGGAACTCATGGTC
>JAOZTP010000132.1:0-2877 GCA_029939135.1 Desulfobacterales bacterium | reverse complement strand
GTTTCCGAAGCGGAAGAAAAAAATTATGACTTGGTAATTATGGGAACTCATGGTCATGGGAAGCTATCAAGCGTGGTTATCGGAAGCGTAGCTCGCGGAGTTATAGCAAAATGCTCAAAACCTGTGTTGGTTGTTCCGCTTCCAGATAAACTTTAATATTTTATAATTGTATAGATACAGACATAACTGGTTGTATCTATACAATTAAACTATAAAAAATCTTTTATTTGAAGCTGAATATTATTATTTCCGTTCCATTTGTTAAAAGATGCGTTAAATATTATATAATCGAATTTTTTAATATCCATATCCTCAATATCGATATTAAATTGAATTGCCGGAATGAGTTTGCTGTTTTTACAGGTTTCATCTTTTAGCAGCATTTTTTTATGGGTTTTTCCTATAATCCAAGATTTTTGAACGGTTACGTTTTCGGCTATAAATAAAGGCTCCGGATTTGCGGAGCCGAACGGTTTTAGAGGCTCTAATGCCGTTATAAGCTGCGAATTAATATCTGCAAGGGTTATTTTTTGGTCTATAATAATATCTGCCTCAGGCTTTTTACCGTTTAAAAAATCGGTTATTGTTTTTTCAAAATGTTCTTTAAAGTCTTTTATATTATCCTTTTTAATCTGTATGCCGGCAGCCATAGGATGCCCTCCGAAATCTTCCAAATAGCTTTCGCATTTTTTAAAAGCCTCGTATATATCAATTCCGGGAATGCTTCTTGCCGACCCTTTTCCTAAACTTTCATTTAAGGCTATCAGCAGGGTAGGACGCTTAAATTTTTTGGCTATTCTGGAAGCCATTATTCCTATTATTCCTTGATGCCAATCTTTATCAACCAAAACAAGCGATTTTCTTTTTAAAATATTCGAATCTCCCTTGATATAAGCAAAAACTTTATCAAGCGCTTTTTTTTCGGTATTTTGGCGTTCTATATTAAGCTGGTTTAAATTTTCGGCTATATTACCCGCATCCGCATCCTTTTGAGCGATTAAAAGCCTAACCGCGCAATTTGCGCTGTCCATTCTGCCGGCGGCGTTTAATCTCGGCGCAAGTTTAAAGGATATATCCTCGGCGTCTATTTTCCCCCCGTTTATTTTGCTTATTTTTATCAGTTTTTTAATGCCGAGTCTTGCACTCTTATTTATATTCTCCAAACCTGTTTTTACTAATATTCTGTTTTCGTTAACTAACGGAACTATGTCCGCTACGGTCCCGAGCGCCACAAGATCGCATAATTCTTTTAAATTCGGTTCCGGTTTTGATTCGTTCCAAAAATCTATATCTCTAAAATATTTTCTAATACATATTATCAAATAATATGCGACTCCGACTCCCGCAAGATGTTCAAGACCGGAGGAGCAGTCTTTACGTTTAGGATTTATTACGGCGTAGGCGTCAGGTAAAATTTCGGGGGTTTCATGATGATCGGTTATTATAATGTCGATTCCGGCTTTTTTTGCCTCTTCAACGGCTTCAAAGCCGTTTGAACCGCAGTCCACGGTAATAATAAGATTTGCGCCCTTTTTTTTTGCGTAATCTATGCTCTCTTTTTTAATGCTGTATCCCTCTTTTATTCTGTGAGGAATATAAAAGATAATATCGGCTTCGGCTTTTTTTAAAAATTCATAAACTATAGCGGTAGCAGTAATGCCGTCAACGTCATAATCTCCGAATATCAATATTTTTTCGGAGTTTTGAACGGCGGAGGCTATACGTTTTACCGCATTATCCATATCTTTGATTTCAAAAGGGGAACCGAGATTACTTAAGGAAGGGTTTAAAAAAGGCGTTATATTCTCTTGCAAGGTCAGGTCTCTATTTGCAAGAATAGTCGCTATAATCTGCCCGCATTTTACTATTTTACTTACGGAGCGGACGGTTTCAATATCCGGTTCTAAAATTTTCCAATTGGTTTTCATGGGATTGGTATATAGCTTATAGAGAATTTTCAAACAACGGTTATTTTTAACGAAAAACAGTTTTATCAAATTTATTATTGAATATATTTTATTATAACCTTATAAGTTTTTACATAAAAATTTTTTTGCATGATTTCGATGCAGTATAAAAGATTTTATTACTCGGAAAAATTTTATAATAAAAATATAAAAGGAAAATTCGCCGTATAATAAAGCGGTTTGTTCGCCGCATAAAACGGAGGAAATAGAAGGTAATACGGCAAGCTTTAAATAAATGATTAAAAGATATTATTATATAAATAAAAAAAATATCTGTTTTTTAAGATTTCTACTCGAAGCTTACGAAGGAATAGCAATCTTTGAAACAATTGACGCAAAAAAAAGCATTATATTGGTTTATATAGCCTGCGGCGTTTTAAATGAGTTTGATATGCTTATAAACGAATTAAAGAAAGATTTTGCCGTTTATGAATTGGTATAAAAATAAGCGATTATATATAGATACTTTGGGATGTCAGATGAATGTTTACGATTCTGATAAGATACGGCAAAGCTTTGAAGATTGCGGTTGCGAGATTGCGGATTCGGCGAAGGATGCGGATATTATAATACTAAATACGTGCAGCATAAGAGAAAAGGCTTGTCAAAAGGCGTTTAGTTTTTTGGGAAGGGTTAAAAAATTAAAAAAAAATAAGAAGGTTACAATAGGCGTATGCGGATGTTTGGCGGAGCAGGAAGGGCGCAATATAATCGAAAGAATGCCTTATGTGGATTTTGTAGCTGGAGTAAACGCTATATATCGTATGCCGGAAATAGTAAAAAAAGCGGAAGATAAAAAATGCCGCACGGTAGATACCGGATTTGACAACCCCATAAAAAAGCCTTTGAATCAGTCTCCGAAAAGCAAGGTTGATATTTCAGAATTTGTAACAATAATGAGAGGCTGCGA
>JAOZTP010000131.1 GCA_029939135.1 Desulfobacterales bacterium | reverse complement strand
TTTTAACCGCAGGAATACATATAGTATTTCGAGGATTAAAATTTTTATCCAACGCCGAAAACGGGCAAACTGCGAAGTTGTCCTGCGGAATTAAAAATCGGGAGAAAACAATGAATAACATCGACAAACTTTCTATCAATACAATCCGTTCCATTTCTATAGACGCCGTTCAAAAAGCAAATTCCGGACATCCCGGAGCGCCAATGGGGCTTGCTCCGGCAGCTTACGTTCTTTGGACAAAAATCTTAAAACATAACCCCTCAAATCCAAAATGGTTAGATAGAGACAGATTTATTTTATCCGGCGGACATGCTTCCGCTCTTCTTTACAGCCTTCTTTTTTTAACAGGATACGATCTAAGCATAGAAGATATAAAAAGATTTAGGCAATGGGGAAGCAAAACTCCGGGGCACCCCGAATACGGAAATACTCCCGGCGTAGAAACCACTACCGGACCGCTGGGGCAAGGTTTTGCAAATGCAGTTGGAATGGCGATGGCGGAAAAACACCTTGCCGCAACCTTTAATAAAAAAGGAATGGAAATCATAAACCATTACTCCTATGTAATAGCCGGAGACGGAGACATGATGGAAGGAATAACATCCGAAGCCGCATCCATAGCCGGGCATCTCGGACTCGGCAAACTTATATGCCTTTACGATTCCAACAACATCTCGATAGAAGGAAACACAAACATAACCTTTACCGAAGACGTAGGCAAAAGATTTAAAGCTTACGGTTGGCAAACGCTTAAAATAGAAGACGGCGACAACGACATAGAATCTATTGAAAAAGCCATAACAGACGCAAAAAAAACAAAAAACAGACCGACCCTAATAATACTAAAAACAAAAATAGCTTTTGGAAGCCCCAACAAACAAAACACCGCAGATGCTCATGGCTCGCCTCTTGGAGAAGAGGAAATAATATTAACCAAAAAAAATCTCGGCTACCCCAGTACCGAACCCTTTTTTATTCCTGAAGAGGCTTTTAAAAATTGCAGAAAATCAATCGCAAAAGGGGAAAAAGCGGAAGCCGAATGGTTAAAAAGATACAACCTCTTTTGTCAAAAAGAACCAGTTGCCGCAAAAAAATTAAACGACGCCATAAACTTTAAACTTCCGGAAAACTTTGACGAATTACTTCCAACCTTTTCGGCGTCCGAGCCTCCGATTGCCACCCGCGCCGCATCCGGCAAAATATTAAATGAAATCGCAAAACAGCTCCCTTATCTTATGGGAGGCTCCGCAGACCTATCCCCATCTAACAAAACCTTTTTACAAGGCGAAAAAGAATTTCAAAAAGAAAACTATAGCGGTAAAAATATACGCTTTGGAGTGCGCGAACATGCTATGGGAGCAATAATTTCCGGCATCTCTTTACATAAAGGCATACGTCCTTACGCCGGAACATTTTTAGTATTTGCAGATTACATGCGTCCTTCCATACGACTTGCCGCCTTAATGAACCAGCCGACAATATACATATTTACCCACGACAGCGTAGCCGTAGGAGAAGACGGTCCTACCCATCAGCCCGTAGAACACATTGCATCCTTGCGTTTAATTCCGAATCTTACCGTAATACGCCCCGCAGACGCTACGGAAACCAAACAGGCTTGGAGCTTAATTATGAAAAATACAAACGAGCCTACGGCTCTTATATTAAGCCGTCAAAAACTCCCAATTATAGACAGAAACAAATACTCATCCGAAACAGGCTTAAATAAAGGCGCATACATACTTGCAGACTCCGATAAAAAACCGGATATTATATTAATGGCGTCAGGAGCCGAAGTTCATCTTGCCATAGAAGCAAAAACAAAATTAGAAAAACAAAATCTATCCGTTAGAGTCGTAAGCATTCCGAGTTTTGAAATATTTGAAAAACAGGATAACGAATATAAGGAAAAAGTTCTTCCCGCAAATATAAAAGCAAGACTTTCCATAGAGGCGGGAATCGATATAAACTGGCGTAAATACATAACCGATAACGGCGCTTCTTTAAGCATAGAAAGCTTCGGAGCTTCCGCTCCGGGAAACACAGTTTTAAAACAGTTTGGATTTACCGTTGAAAATGTCGTAGAAAAGGCTTTGGGATTGATAGGTTAGATATAAAATTGCTTATAAAAATTAAGAAATAAACATGAAAAAAGAAATAGTTGCAAAACTTCATTATGATTTTGAAGCAATGATGCGAATCGCAGAAGATATCGAGACCGAATTTTGGTTAGCAAGAGATTTACAACTTCTGCTTGGTTATGCTAAATGGGAAAACTTTATTAACGTAATTGAAAAAGCTAAAATTTCATGCGCTAACTCTAATCAGAGCATAAAAAATCATTTTCTTGATGTCAGGAAAATGATAAAATTAGGAAAAGGCGCTCAAAGAGAAATAAATGATATAGCGTTGACAAGATACGCATGTTATCTTATCGCCCAAAATGGAGACCCGTCAAAAGATCAAATTGCATTTGCTCAGACATATTTCGCAGTTCAAACAAGAAAACAAGAAATAATAGAGAAAAGACTTTCAGAGTTAGATCGCCTTAATGCAAGAAAAAAACTAACGCTTTCGGAAAAAGAACTATCCGGAATTATTTTTGAGTATATTGGAAATAATCAAAGTTTCGGTCGTATCAGAAGTAAAGGGGATATGGCGTTATTTGGCGGGAATACGACACAGGATATGAAGTTGAGATTAAAAATTCCAAAAGGAAGACCTTTAGCCGACTTTTTACCGACAATAACGATAAAGGCAAAAGATTTTGCAAATGAAATAACCAATTTCAATATAAAACGGGATCAATTAAGAACCGAAAACAAGATAAGCAGAGAACATACACAAAACAATACTGATGTCCGCGAATTATTGATAAAGCGTAACATACAACCTGAAAAATTACCTCCGGCGGAGGATATAAAAAAAGTAGAACGTCAGCTTGAAAACAAAGCGCCCCAACAGCGAAGACTAACGCCCCCTTTGCATTCATTAAAATTAAATTGCGGCGTAGAAAAAGCTTTGAATCTAATAAATTAAATATAAAACAGGCAAGATTTTTAGATTGCCGGCAAACTGTTTTTTGAAAAGGAAAAAAGGATGATGAAAAATAAATTATTTGTATTAATTGTTATACTTGCAGGAATGATGTTGTCGGGTTGCGCATATAATGCACAGGTTATGAGCACATCAGCTCCCGTAGCCGAAATAAGACCAGATAAACAAATAAATTGCAATGTAAGCTATTTTATTGAAAATGAAATTAGCGATTTAAGTAAAGATATCAAGCCGTCTTCTTATGCTTGCGGCGCTCATACTTTCCCTCTGAAAGTCGGGGAAGCGTTGAAAAGTTCAATAACCAAAGTTCTTAATGGCGCTTTTACTCATGTTACAATGTCTTCTTCAAAAACGCCGTCTCATGGAGATGGCAAATATAAATTCATTTTTACTCTTGACACCTTTAATTCTTCATTACGTTTTTCTCCGGGATTTTGGGAGGCTAGCATCTTTGCATCTTCTGAAATTGTACTTAAGGTTATAGTTGTTGATGCAAATGGAAAAGAAATTGTCAGAACTTCCATTGCAGGAGAGGGAACTGCTAACATAGGCGGTCAGTGTAGCGACGGAGCAAACGCGCTATCGGACGCAACTCAGAAATCAATAAAAAGGGTTCTTGAGAATTTTGTCTATAAAATCATTAACTCCGACTACTTGGCAAGTAACAATAATAAGGCAATTAAAATATCATTACTTGCAAATTAAATAAAAATTCAGTTATTAAAAAACTCCGAATAACTGCCACTGCCACTAATAAAAGCCCGACGAATAACAAAGTAATTTGTTCGCCTGCAACGTCAAAAACAGGCAAACACAGATTAACAAATATCCGGCATTCGGTAGAGAGGTTGCATGCAACCTCTCTACCGCTTTTTATAACTTCCGATGAAAAATATTTTTTTTCTTGAATAATCATCCTCTTTTGCAAGCATCTTTTTTAAATAACGGGCGTAAGGCGGGTAAAAATAATAAAGAGGTAAAAATGAATAAAACATCTTCAATACATATTCTAATTTTGATAGCCGCTTTTTCCTTATGCCAAACAACATCTGCTCAAAATACGCAAACCGAAATCCTATATACCTTACCTGCGGAAAGCGAGAGACATGAAAAAACTTGGCTGCAATGGCCCCATCAATATCAATACGGAAAAAATTACAGCGCCAACCTTGACGCTACATGGATAGCCATAACAAAAGAATTAGTAAGCTCCGAAAAAGTTTGCATAATCGCTTACAATCAAACGGAAAAAAACAGAATAATCGAAGCGCTACAGGCAAAAGGCGTTAATTTAACAAACATAAATTTTAAAATCTATCAAACAAACGACGTTTGGATAAGAGATAACGGACCAATCTATGTTTTGGACAAACAAAAAAAAATAGTAATAGAAGACTGGGGCTTTAACGGCTGGGGCAAAAAAGCAAGTTTTAAAAAATGCGACGCCATCCCTTCCAAAATAGGAAAAGATCAAAACAAAACCGTTCTTGACCTAAACGACATAATCATAAACGAAGGCGGCAGCGTAGAAATAGACGGATACGGAACCCTTATGGCTTGTAAAAGCTCAATATTAAACGACAATAGAAATTATGAAATGACCCAAGCCCAAGCCGAAAAAATCTTTACAAAATATCTTGGAACAACAAATTTTATATGGTTAGACGGACAAGCCGGGCTTGAAATTACGGATCAGCACATAGACGGCTTTGCCCGCTTTGGAAATTCAAAAACAATAGTTACAATGAACAAACAAGACCTATTAAACTATGACGTTAAATCCGTAGATATTATTAAACTTTATCAGGCAAAAAACAAAGACGGCAAACCCTACGCCTTCCTTAAATTACCCCTAACCAAAAACAACGTAATTACAACCTACGGTAAAAATTTGGGATACAAAGGCTCCTACATAAATTTTTACATTGCCAATACAAAAGTTCTCGTTCCCATCTATAACGACCCCAACGATCAGATTGCTTTACAAAAAATCCAAACCCTTTATCCCAACAGAAAAGTTATTGGAATAGACTGCCGAAACCTATATGCCAACGGCGGAATGATACATTGCGTAACAATGCAGCAACCGGCGGA
>JAOZTP010000130.1 GCA_029939135.1 Desulfobacterales bacterium | reverse complement strand
GCTATATCGTTGGTTTGAGCCGCCATAATAACCGCTCCGCTCGGAAATGCGGTAAAAAGCCAAAAAGCGTCAAGCTGATTGTTGCCGAAAGCGTTTGCCGCATCGTTATATCCCATAGCGTTTCTTTCTATTTTATCCCATATGCCGAGATGACTAAAGAACATCTCGCAGTTTGCAAAAGCGCCTGATCCTGCATTGCCTACGCCCACTTTTTTACCTTCTAAATCTTTGCAACTTTTTATGCCGGATCCTTTTTTAACTACAAGCTGAGCCGGAGCGCCGTAAAGATATGCCACAGCCATAACATTTTCGTATTTCGTAGCGTCGGCTTTCATTTTTCCTTCTCTACCAAGCCATACGTGCCCTGAATATACTACGCCGAAATGAGATTTTCCTGAATTTACTTTTCTTAAATTTTCAACCGATCCCGCCGAAGACTGCGCTTGGACGTTGTAGCCTTCAAGGGCTTTTACAGGATCATAAACCTGAATTGCATTAGCCACCACCTGAAATGTTCCGCCTGCGGGGCCTCCGCCGAATACCACTCTTTTTTTACCCGCATAAGCGGAGCCTGCAAAGATAAAGACTACGGCGATTAATCCTATTAATATGCCAATAAAACTTTTTTTCATAATTACGTTCCTTTCTTTAATATTTAAATTGTTTTGTAAAGACTCTCGGATAACTTTTTATTTTTCGCATTATAACGCAATTTTTTGTTATCAAGCGCCGTTACAATTTAAAAATTCAACGCTTGTCGTCCGTTTTATATAAAATGTTGCGAAACTATGCAAGGGTAATTTACTAATACGAATTTGCTCGGCTCTTTTGTTTAATCCGCTTTTTTTCTTAAAAATGTAGGTATATCCAATTCATCTTCGTTAATATCTCCGCTCTGCGTATATATTCCTTTATAGTCTGGCTTTGGATTATTTTCGGATGTTTTAAGTTTTCTGATGTAAGCGGGCGTATCCTGTTCCTCTTCCTGGTTTTGATAATGTTTGGCTTGCGAATTTTCAGATTGTTGCCTCGCGCTTAAAATTGGTTTTACTTTGTCGCTCTTTTGATAATCATCATTGTCAAAATCGGAATGTATTCCCGTAGCAATTACCGTAACGCTTACTTCATCTCCCATTGTTTCGTCTATTACGGCTCCCCATATAATATCCGCTTTATCTCCGACCTCTTTGTATATGCGATCCGAGGCTTCGCTCATTTCTTGCATTGTTAAGCTGCTTGTACTGCTTATGTTCATAAGAACGCCTTTTGCGTTAGCTATTGATATGTCTTCTAATAGAGGATGAGATATTGCTTTTTCCGCGGCTTCTATCGCCCTGTTTTCGCCTCCGGCTCTGCCTATTCCCATTATTGCCATTCCAGCTCTGTTCATTGTGGTTCTAACGTCTGCAAAATCAAGATTTACAAGTCCCGGAAGCATTATAAGATCGGTTATTCCTTTTACGGAATGCAGAAGTATTTCGTCCGCTTGCGAAAACATTTCTATTAAGGTGGCATTTTTAGACGCCAATCCTCTGAGACGATCATTTGGAATGGTTATAACAGTATCGGTTACGTCTTTTAAGGTTCTTATTCCCTCTTCCGCCTTTTGCATTCTTTTTTTACCTTCAAATTTAAAGGGCTTGGTTACGACGGCAACGGTTAATATTCCGAGTTCTTTACATATTTCAGCTATTACAGGCGCGGCTCCGGTTCCGGTCCCGCCTCCAAAACCTGCGGTAATAAATACCATATGAACATGTTTTCCTATAGCTTCCTCTATTTCATTTTTGCTTTCTAACGCCGCATTTTTACCCACGTCCGGTTCCGCTCCGGCGCCGAGCCCTTCGGTAAGGGCGCCGCCTATCTGCACTTTTACGGGCGCTTTTGATATTTCAAGAGCCTGAATATCCGTGTTAGCCGTTATGAATTGCACGCCTGCAAGATTAGCGGCGATCATGTTGTTGACTGCATTTCCGCCTGCGCCTCCTACTCCAATAACCTTAATTTTTGCGGATTTTTCATTTTCTACATATCTAAAAGACATTTTTCGCTCCTTTATTTTAGTCCCTTGAAAAACAAAACTTTTTTATGATGGAACTGCTCTAAACGCATTCTTATTTTGCAAAATTTATAAAATTTCTTTGAACCACATTTTCATTCTATTAAGAGTTTTTTTTAAAAAATTAGCGTCGCTTACCTCAAAACTTTCATACGGCTCATTTTTATAACCGTATAAAACAAGCCCTACTCCGGTTGCGTATATCGGATTATTCACTACGTCTTTAAGTCCGCTGATTCCTATGGGGCTTCCAGACCGGACAGGAGATTCGAATATTGATTCGGCAAACTCCACAGAATCGTTTATTAAAGACGTTCCGCCCGTTATAACAATTCCTGATGGTATTGCCGCTCCTATATTAACCCTGTTTAACTCTTTTTTTATCAGAACAAATATCTCTTCCATACGAGGTTCTAATATTTCTCCCAGTATTTGTCTTGAGAGTTTTCGCGGCTGTCTGCCTCCTAATCCCGGGACTTCTATTATTTCCTCTTTATTTATATTGCGAGCTATGCATGTGCCGTATTTTTTTTTGATTATTTCGGCTCCCGCCGTAGGCGATGCAAGCCCTATGGCTATATCGTTCGTAAGGTTGTTTCCGCCGAGAGGCAAAACAAAGGTATGTTTGATGTTATTATCGTAAAATACGGCAAGATCTGTAGTTCCGCCTCCGAGATCAATTAAAGCTGCTCCAAGCGCTTTTTCTTCGTTAGTAAGGACCGCCTCGCCTGAGGCTATTGATTCCAAGACTATATCTTTTACGTCTAATCCGGCTCGATTTGCGCATTTTACTATGTTGCGAACGGATGTAACCGCTCCCGTAACTATATGAACGTCCGCTTCAAGTCTTACGCCTGTCATTCCTACCGGATTTTGTATTCCTTTTTGATTATCCACCGCATAGCCTTGGGGCAGAACATGTATTATTTCTCTGTCCGTAGGTATTGCCACCGCTCTTGCGGCTTCTATTACTCTGTCTATATCCTGTTGTAAAACTTCGGAGCTTTTTATTGCGATTATGCCATGGCTGTTAAAGCCTGATATATGGCTTCCCGCTACGCCGATATAAACGTCTCTGATTTCGCAGCCTGCCATAAGTTCCGCCTCTTCAACCGCTTTTTTTATGGAGTTTACGGTAGATTCTATATCTACGACCACTCCTTTTTTCAAGCCTTTTGACGGGTGAGCGCCTATTCCTATTATACTGATTTCGTTTTGTAATACTTCGCCCACTACGGCGCATATTTTGGTAGTGCCTATATCGAGCCCTACTACTATTTCTTCCTGTTTTTGCATATAAGACCTTTTTATTATGCCTTCTCTTTTTATAATTTAATTATGAGATTTTTCCTCGTTTTGCTCCTTGAATTACAGGACAGAAAAATTCTTCCCTTTATTGCGAAAAAAACGAAAAATCCTTTTATTATTTCCTTTTAATCTGTCTTGCTCTCCTTTACAATGTAGGCTTAATAACTATTCTGTTCAAATCGGTTAAATCTGCAAAATCGAATTTTTCGTAATTTTCAAAAGAGGATACCACTTTTTTAAGACGTTTACATTTCAAATTAAAAGCACCGTATCCAAGTTTAATTTTTTTAACTTTGGGCATTCCAAGTATTGTCAAACCTGTTTCTTTATCTACATAAATTTCCGCTATACTGTTTTGGGAAATAAGTTCTTCGCATTTATTATCGTCGGTTAATATCTCCATTATTGATTTAAGTAAAAATTTCTCCTCGTTTAATTTAGCGTTTATGTCTGAAAAATCAAGCCCTAATATTATAGGAAGTCGCATGGTATCGGTATTTTCTTTTTCTTTTATTATTTTGCCTTTATCATTTAATATATATTTTTTCCCTATAACCGCTATTGCCATAGGATTTTCCTCTTTAACCATTACGATGATATCTCTTGGCGGTTTGCGTTTGATTTCCGCCTGTTCTATCCAAGGATGCGCCATAAGAGTTCGAACCGCTTTTGAAGTATTTATGGAAAATATGTTGTCCCCTTTTTTTATTCCTGCTTGTTTTAATATGTCTTTTTCTGTTAATATGCTTAAATGGTTGATTTTTATATTATCAACCGCAAAATAATCGGAGGTGGTTATAAAACCGTATCCAGCAACGAGGATGTAGCTTACGGCTATTATACAAAACCCTATCGTAATTATTTTAAAGAATGCAAACAACAGATTTGAAAATTTCCCGTTTTCTATTTTTTTATTTCTCTTTTTAAAGTTTCTACTCGCCAACAATTTCCACCTCTAATTGAAGCTCTATTGAAAAAGTTTCTTTTACTCTGTTTTTAACTAATTCCGCAAGATTCAATATTTGCCACGCGGCAGCGTTAGAACGATTTATTATAAAATTAGCATGTTTTTCGGATATCGCGACATTTTCTAAAATTTTTCCTTTTAAGCCTGCAAGTTCTATTAAAGCGCCTGCGCTTTTTTCTCCCTCAGGATTTTTAAAAAAGCAGCCTGCGCAATATTCGGTTAAGGGTTGTTTTTTTTTTCTCTCTTTAATGATTTGCTCCGCATTTTTTTTAATCTCGCTATGTTCGCCGACGCTAAAGCTTAAAGAGTTTTCTACTATAATCGGCCGGTTATAATTTTTAAAGGATGTTTTTCTATAAAAAAAATCTATCTCTTTTTTTTCGATTTTTTTTATTTCTCCGTTTTCATCAATTATACTGACATTATTTAAAATCTTTTCAATGGCGCCTAACCCTGTTCCTGCATTGCCGTATATTGCGCCGCCTATTGTTCCGGGTATTCCGTAAGCAAATTCAAAACCCTGCAAGCCGTACTTTAAGGCTATGCGGGTTAATGTTGCAATTTTTGCCCCTGCCATAGCGGTTATATTAACTGTTTTCGGGCTCTTTTTTTCTATTGAAATTTCATTGCAACATTTCTGCAAATCTATTGTAACTCCTCTAATTCCTTTATCTTTTACAAGCAGATTCGTGCCTCCGCCTTTGATGAAAAAGGGGATGTTATGTTTTCTAACAAATTTAATCAACTCTGCTATTTCTCGAATATTTTTAGGATATATGTAGGCGTCCGCATTTCCCCCTATTTTAAAGGAAGTATGCAAAGACATTGGCTCGTCAAACAAGACTCTGCTTTTAAACTTTGTTTGAAGCCATTTTTCATATTGAGAAGTTAAACTCATTTTAAAAGCGCTTCTCCTATTTTCCATACGTCTC
>JAOZTP010000032.1 GCA_029939135.1 Desulfobacterales bacterium | reverse complement strand
GCATTTTCAACCTCTTTTACCGCCGCAAGACTACTTTTTCCGGTTGTTATAAGGTCTTCTATTACAACGACATTCTTATTTGAAACGATGGCTCCTTCAATAGATTTTTTTTTGCCATGCTCTTTTTTACCCCCTCTTATATAAGATACGGGTTTATCCGTTTTTATGCCGAGCCAAGACGCCCAAGGTATGCCGGCAGTAGATACTCCGGCTACAATATCGAATTCAATATCCGCAAGTTTTTCGATAAACGCTTCTATTATTTTTTTTCTATCTTCAACCGCTGCAAGCAATAGCCTGTTATCGCAGTATATCGGACTTTTAATCCCCGAAGTATAAGTATAACGCTCTTTTGTATTTACGGTTACCGCCCTGTTTTTTATAAGAATTTTTGCTATATCCTCTTTATTCATCTTATTCGCCTTTTTATTTAAATATTTTTAATAATGTTAGAATTGGAATATGTTGCATTGCGCTTTGCTTAACCCTATTTTAAGGATAAAAATAGCTACAAACCGCTTTCTTATCCATCCGTTTATATTTATTTTAAAAAATATCCGTAAAAAAATTGAGCGCCGTTATTTAAAGCAAAGCGAAAAATCCCTTCATTATCTGCTTTTAACTCATCTCTGTTTTAATCGATCTTATAAGTTTTGGTCCGCCAAAAATAAACGGGGTATAAATCTGTATTCCTAACGTTTTCGGCGATAATCTTTCCTTTGCCTTTTTTACGGAATCTATTCCGCCGCAGGCTATAATCTTTTGCGGAAAATTATTTTCTTCTATTATTTTCTCAAAAAGTCTTTGAGTATCGGTTGAATACCGATAAACCGCCCTGCCGCTTGCGCCTCCCGCGCTCGGAAACCGAGATATATATTTTTTTATATATCGTTTTGTAGTGTTTGCAATTACAAAACCTGCTATTTTATATTTGTAAGCTATTGAAACAAGCCCGCTTGCATACTCTTTGTCCGTATCTGGCGATATTTTTAAAAAAAGCTTTTTATCCTTTAGCTTATCGCAAATAGAGTTTAAAATTTCGTCCAAAGCCTCAATCTCATACTCGGCGGCAGAAGATATGTTAGGGCAGGATATATTAAGCTCGAATCTATCAACCTTTTTTATATTTTTCATAATCCGAATTGTGTATAAAAGATCTTCGACAGCCTGTTCCCCTTTTTTTGTAGGAGTAGCGGCAAAATTAACGGTAAGAGGCAGCGGAGAGGTTCCATATCTTAAAATATTTTCCGCAATTTTCAAAGCTCCTTTGGAAGGAAGCCCCATTCTGTTGACAATAGATTGCGAGGCTGCATATCTTTGACATCTCGGACGCGGTTCGCCCGCATAAGGCTCGCCGGTAACCGTTCCTATAACCGCTCTGTTAAAACCGAGATAATATAAAATGGAAAACGGAATTTCGGCATTCTTATTAAATCCAGCCGCATTTGAAAATTCAAATTTTTTAAACTCAACGTTTTTCGGATAATCAAAAAACGCCTTATCCAATTTTGTCTTATAAAGCGCCCTGCAAAACATAACGAAAATTTCATGAGCTTTTTCAGGGTCTTTTACGGTAGCGGCAAAAATAACAGGCTTTAAGCGCTCGTATAGCGCTTCAAAACTTTTTCTTATTATATACATAGTTTATTAAAATTTTAACCGGCGTTTTAATTTTTATATAAAAAAGCCCTCTTTTTCTTGAGATAGAAGGCAAATAAAATTTGACGTTAAAATATACTGCGCGCAAAAGTCATTCTCTATCCTTTGCAGCGTCCGATTTCTCTTTTATAACAAAACGTTTCTCCCGATATGTTTTAATCTGTTTGCCTCTCGGCTTTTGTATCTATTTTATACCGGAGCAAATAATTTGCGAGCCTTTTTTTGATTGTGATTCTTAAATAGTAAAAAATTGGCTCGGATATTACAAGCAAAAAAGCTTTATTACCCTACCCGCTTTATCCCTTTCCTTTGATTCTCCGCTATTTCCTTATTGAATAAAAGTTTTTTCTTATATATAGCAGTTGACAAAATATAAAAGATTTAATTTCGCCAAACAAAAAAACCTTGCGCAATAAAAAATTCCGTTTATTTGCCCTGCATAAAAAATTTTAAGCATAATTCGAATGGGCTGCGCAAAGGTCTTAAATAAGGAAAACAAGCTTTATGGATATAAGAAATATCGCAATCATTGCGCATGTTGATCATGGAAAAACAACTATGGTCGATAGAATTTTACATCAGGTAAAACTATTTAGAGATAATCAAGCTGTGCAGGATTTAATTCTGGATTCAAACGATTTGGAGCGGGAGCGCGGAATAACCATTTTATCTAAAAACGTATCCGTAAGATATAAAGGAACAAAAATAAATATTATCGATACTCCGGGTCATTCCGATTTCGGCGGCGAGGTGGAGCGGGTTATGAATATGGCGGACGGAGTTTTGCTTATTGTGGACGCTTTTGAAGGACCTATGCCGCAAACCCGCTTTGTTTTGCAAAAAGCATTGGCGCTTAATTTAAAACCTATAGTGGTAATTAATAAGGTGGATAAACTAAACTGCAATCCCGAAGCTACAAACGAGATGGTTTTCGATCTCATGTATTCTCTTGACGCTACGGACGAACAACTTGATTTTCCTACGGTTTACGGCTCTTCAAAAGAAGGTTGGATGGGGCAGGATTGGAAAACCCCGACTCAAGACGTTTCTTATCTGTTGGATACCATTATTAACTATATAAAGCCTCCGAAAGATAACCCTGGAACCCTGCAATTACAGATTAGCTCTTTGGATTATTCTTCATATACCGGCAGAATTGCCGTAGGAAAACTACATAGAGGAAGCGTTAAGGCGGGAGATCAGGTTTCTATTGTTCAAAAAAACGGGGAAATACTCAAATCGGTTATAAAGGAGCTTTATCTTTTTGAAGGGCTTGGAAAAGAAAAAACAAAAAAAGAGGTTAAATCCGGCGAAATAGCGGCAATAATGGGGCTTGAGCAGTTTGAAATAGGAGATACCATAGCCGATTTTGAAAACCCTGAAGCTTTAACGCCTATTTCCGTTGACGAGCCTACTATGAGCATGTTTTTTACGGTGAACGACTCTCCCTTTTTCGGCAAAGAAGGCAAATATGTAACCTCAAAACATATCAAAGCAAGATTGTTTAAAGAAACCGAAAAAAATCTTGCGTTAAAGGTGGAGGAAACCGATTCCGCAGCAAAATTAAAAGTCTATGGCAGGGGAACTCTGCATTTATCGATTCTAGTGGAAACAATGAGAAGAGAAGGCTACGAGCTTCAATTGAGCCAACCGAAAGTGGTTACAAAGGAGATTGACGGCTTTAAACATGAGCCCATAGAAATTTTAAATATAAATGTTCCTCCGAAATTTTCCGGTAAAGTAATAGAAATTGTAACCGCTCGCAAAGCGGACATTTTAAATATTGACCAAAAAAATGATAGAATAAACCTTGAATTCAAAGCGCCCGCAAGAAGTTTAATAGGGCTTACCCAGCCGGTATTAACCGCAACGGAAGGGGAAGCGATGATTTCGCATCGTTTTAAAGGATACGAGCCATGGAAAGGGAAGATAAAAACCAAACGAAGCGGCGCATTAATAGCGATGAAAACCGGAACATCTGTAGCTTATGCAATTCATAAACTTCAAGACAGAGGAAGCTTTTTTATTGAACCTAACGCAGAGGTTTACACAGGGCAGGTAATCGGAGAAAATACAAGACAGGAAGATTTGGTTTTAAATGTTCTTAAAACTAAAAAATTGACAAATATGCGGGCATCCGGTTCCGACGAAAAGATGGCAATAGCGCCCGCAATAAAATTTTCTTTGGAAGAGGCTATGGAATATATAAGAGAAGACGAATATGTGGAGGTAACTCCTAAATCGATCCGATTAAGAAAAATAGAGCTTGACGCTAATGCAAGGAAAAGACAAAGGAGATAAAAGCTTATGATTATCGTCTTTTCTTATTGCATAATGTCAACGAGCGGCTTTTTGCTCTATTATTTAACATAGTCTCTTTTTTGTTTGCCATTTCGGCAAATCAGGCGAGGAGAAAGCTCTTAATTAAATTATAAACAGAAGAAACTCCCCATTTCTAAAAATATTTTAGACATAAAAAATAATGTTTAAATTTCGGCGGGTAACAAAGTAGTTTGAAAGTTATCCGCCGAAGTTTAAACAGAGGAAATTTACAAATGACCGCTTACTTTATAAGAAGATTCTTACTTATAATACCGACATTTATAGGGGTGACAATTATAGTATTTATAATAACCAGATTTGTGCCCGGAGGTCCTGTAGAAAGAATGATTGCATCCGCCCATCTTGCGGCGGCGTCCGGACAAAGCGCCTCTTCCGGCATATCTCAAGACGCGGGAAATCAGCCTCTTTCCGAAGATCAAATAAATCGGCTTAAAGAATATTACGGTTTTGATAAGCCTGTTATTACAAGCTATTTTTCATGGCTTTTCAAAGTGTTAAAAGGAGATTTGGGAACCTCTACAAGATATTACGATCCAGTATGGGATATGATAAAAAACCGAATTCCCGTATCCTTATATTTCGGGCTTATATCAATGATACTTATATATTCCGTCTGTATACCGTTAGGGATTGCAAAGGCTGTAAAACATAAAACCGCCTTTGATAATATATCCTCTATCGCGGTATTTACAGGCTATGCAATACCCGGCTGGGTTGCCGGAGCGCTGCTGCTTTTTTTATTCTCTTTTAACTTTGAAATTTTTCCTTTCGGAGGGCTTGTAAGCGACGAGTTTGAAGATTTAAGCTTATATGGCAAAATATACGATCTTTTTTTACATACGATTTTGCCTGTAATCGCTTATCTTATAGGCTCTTTTACGGTAATGACTTTACTGATGAAAAATAGCTTAATGGATAATTTGTCCGCCGATTATGTAAAAACCGCAGTTGCAAAAGGGCTATCCTTTAAAAAAGCTATTTTTAAACATGCCTTGCAAAACAGTTTAATTCCTATAGCCACAAGCTTCGGTAATAATATTTCTCTTATAGTAACCGGCTCTTTTTTAATAGAAACCGTATTTAATATAAACGGAATGGGGCTTTTAGGATATGAAGCGATTATAGAAAGAGATTATCCAGTTGTTTTAGGAATATTGGTTATATCCTCTTTGTTAATGATGATAGGAAATATTTTATCCGACGCATGCGTGGCGTTGATAGATCCGCGAGTAAAATTTCAATAAAAAAATGGCGTATAACTTCCTATTTTACCCCGTAATGTCAACGAGCCGTTATTTTTGCCTGTCATTTCGACGAACGAAGCGAGGAGAAATCCCTTTATTGAAATTATAAACAGAGAAAATATAAAAAAATAGCAGGATAACAAAACAGTTTATTAAAACTTGATTCAACGTTAGAAACGAATAAAATGCAAAATTGCCCGAATAAATAAATAATAACGCAATTTTGGCGGATAACAAACTACGCAGTTATACGCCAAAATTTAAATAAAAAAAATAATGAATGCGCTAACAATAAAAAAAATAAAAAAATTTCAATCAATAAAAAGAGGTTACTATTCCTTTATTTTTTTTGCCGGATTATGCCTATTATCCTTGTTTGCGGAAACCCTTGTAAACAGCCGCGCTCTTATGGTCTGCCATAAAGGGGAATACTATTTTCCCACATACGGCAAAATGATCTCCGGTAAAACATTCGGGCTTGATTACGAATATGAAACAAATTACAAAGAATTAAAAAAAATCTTTTCCGAAAAAAAACAAGGGGACTATGTTTTAATGCCTCCGGTTCCTTATAACGCTTATGAAAACGATTTAAAAAAAAATTCTTACCCTCCTTTTCCGCCTTCTTATAAATCAAAACATTATCTTGGAACAGACAACATGGGCAGAGATATTTTGGCAAGACTTTTATACGGCTTTAGAACCGCAATATTCTTTGCTTTAATACTGCTTGCTATAAATTATACAATAGGAATAAGCATAGGAAGCATAATGGGATATTTCGGCAAAAAATTCGATCTGTTTTTTCAGCGGATTATAGAAATATGGTCTAACATTCCGTTCCTTTATGTAATTATAATAATTTCTTCCGTAATTTTACCTAATTTTTTTATACTTCTTTTTATAATGGCGCTTTTCGGATGGATAGGCATTACTTGGACAATAAGAACAATGACTTACAAAGAAAAAGAAAAAGAATATGTTTTGGCGGCAAAAGCGGCGGGCGCCTCCGATTACAGAATAATATTTAAGCATATAATACCAAACACTATAGCGGTTATAGTAACATTTGCGCCTTTTTCAATATCTTCCGGAATTGTAGCGCTTACATCTTTGGATTATTTGGGATTCGGGCTTCCGGCTCCTACTCCGAGCTGGGGCGAGCTTCTTGCTCAAGGTTCCGCAAACATGAGCGCATGGTGGATTCTATCTTCGGTAATCGCCTCTATGGCGTTTGTGTTGATTGCGGTATCTTTTATAGGAGAAGCGGCAAGAGAGGCGTTTGATCCGAAGATGCATTCTATATACGAATAAAAAAGTTTGCCGTCTAACTCGGACACAATATAAAGAGGCACAAAGATATGGTTAAAATGAAGAGCGCTTGGCTTATCACATGGGAATGGTCTGGAGAGCATGCTGCTGTCGAACAAAAAAAGAGTAGCTCTGATCAATTATCGGAGAGGAGAAAAACATGTAAAGGATATGATGGAGCAATTATATCTTGTTGACAACGCAACGTCTGACGAAAAGATTAATTACGCAAAAAACAAAGAATTTGCATATCTTGCTTACTATGACAACATTAATGGGGTTCCGTGGCACAGTAGCATTCTTTGCGGTCATAATCCTTACTTGTGGGGGCGAATGGTTGCCAACGTGCGAATCGTAAACGATAGACTGGAGTGGGAAGAGCGTCCTCGTCCTGTTCCCCCTAAAATATAAAAAATAAGTTTAATAATTTTATTTAATTTTGCGAATCATCAATTCGTTTCAGAACCCAAATTGCGCAAAAAATTATCTAACTTTTGCTTTTAAGGGATATTTTTCAGGATTTTCAAGATTATCCAAATGTAAATCAACATCCAATTCGGGCCAATATAAATGGAAACCATGATGCAGTTCAACATTTCTAATCAATTTTACGCTTTGATTTTCAAAATAAGGATAATCTTTATAACTTAAAAAGTATTCTTTATTATTTATAAAAATCCATATCCCAAAAGAGGAAATCTTTTCAATGCTTACCAAAGTATTTTTTCCATTCTTTAATAATTTCATTTTGTTTATCCTTCACTATTTTTTCAAGTTTTTTAAGCTTTTTAGAATTAAGGTTATAGGAAGTTGATAAAGACACTCTCGGTTCCAACCAGAATTTCGCCTCTCCATCAGGAGATTCAATATGAATATGCATTCTATCTTCTTCATTTGAAAGAAAATAAAATCTATAATTCCTTATTCTTAATATTGTCGGACTCATAGCAGAATTATATCATATGCGAAATTATTATTAAAGATATTTAAAACAACCTACCGTAAAATTTAATCTTTTTCCGTCAACCTATATATTTTTTCCCTGTACTTATAAGAGAAAAAAATCAAAATTACGCACAAAAGAAAAACCGCCGCAAAATGCCAATACAATTTTTGAGAAACATAAGCGCCTTGAATACTTAAAAGCAGAGTTCCCGGCATTCTTCCTATGGAAGACATTAACAAAAATAACCTCCATCTCATCATTCCGCTTAATCCCAAAAAAAGGCAAAGTAAATCTTTAGGAAATCCGGGAAAAACAAAAAATATTAATATTACTATTATTCCTTCTCTTTTTAATAGACTGTTGAATTTATCCATATATTTTTCAGGAATAAGTTTTTTTATATATTTTTTTCCTAAAAAAAAGCCTATTCCGAAATTGATAATAGATCCTATTGATAAGCCTATGGAAGAATATATAAAACCCCATAAAACTCCGAAAAGATAACCGCCTATAAAGCCTGAAGCCTCCCCCGGAATAGGGGCGAATATAACTTGAGCTATTTGTAAAAGTATGAATATTAAAGGCGCTCCCACCCCAAAGGATAAAATGAAATTTTCAACCTTTTCTTTATCGGATAACGCCTTATAATAATAGCTCGCTTTTGCGCTAATCTCGGTTCTGAAAACATATAATAATATTATTGCCGCCAAAGCGGACAACCCTATAATAATATACAGTTTTGTTTTTTTACTCATATAACATCCTATAACTACTTATAAGCACAAAAAACGGAATAAAACTTTGTTACTTTAAAGCTTGGTTACTTAATTATAAATAGAGAAAATATCCATAACTAAAATTAGATACAAAAAAGAATGATTATAAAAAGGTAAAGGAAATAATAAACAGAGAAAACGCCCATTATTAAAGATGATTAATCAGAAAAAATAAGGATAAAATTTCGCATGATAACAAAGCGGGTTGTTCAGTTATCTGGCAAATAACGATTTCTAATCATACAATATAACAAAGTAATTTGTTCAAATTCAAGGCGGATAAAAATTTTAACCGCAGGCTTATTAATCATAAGTCGAGGATTAAAATTTTTATCCAACGCCGAAATTAGACAAATTACGAAGTTATGCGCCAAAATTTATTGAAGGGCATCAATAGCTGGCATCCTCCGCCCCGATAGAAAGGATAAAAAGGCTCCGCCTCCGGTAGATATATAAGATACCTCGTTCTTAAAATTCAATTCCTTTATAGCTGCCGCAGTATCCCCGCCGCCTACAAGGGTAAAAGCGGACGATTGCGTTATTATATCTACCATTGATTTTGTTCCGTATCCAAAAGGATAAAAAAGCTCAAAAACTCCGAATGTTCCGCTCCATATTATGGTTTTTGCGCCCTCAAGCGCTTTTTGGAAAATTTTAAAACTTCCTAATCCTATGTCTAACGCCATAAAACCATCCGGAATTTCATCTACTCGGCATTGAAAAGTAAGGGAGCGCGAAGCTATCTTTTCCGCCGCAACGCAGTCTTCGGGAAGATAAATCGGAATATTTTTTTGCTCCGCAGTCTTAATTATATGCTTAACATCCTCTATAGACTCCTCGTCTATTTTGGAAGCCTTCATATCAATTCCTTTTATCTTTAAAAAGGTATTTGCAACAGCTCCGGCTATTATTATTTTATCGGCATAATTAAGCAAATTTTTTAAGGCGGTTATTTTGCTTGATATTTTTGCGCCTCCTATTATCGCTACAAGCGGACGCTTTGGATTTTGCATTGCCTTCTTAAGATAATCGCATTCCTGATAAAGTAAGAAACCGGCGCATGAAACCTTTGCAAACTTTGTAATTGCAGATACCGAAGCATGAGATCTATGAGCAAGTCCGAAAGCGTCGTTTACATATATATCGCAAATATCCGCAAGCTGTTTTGCAAAATCAGGATCGTTTTTCTCTTCGGAGGAGTGAAATCTTAAATTTTCCAAAAATAAAATTTCGCCAGACTTTATGTTATCAATAAGTTTTTTACCTTCTGCGCTTGCAAAATCATCGCAAAAATTAACCGTTTTTCCGAGTATGTCAGATAACCGCTTTGCCGCAGGCTTTAAACTTAATTTTTTATTAAAACAGCCTTTGGGTCTTCCGAGATGGGAGGCTATTATTATAGCCGCATTCTTATCAAGAAGATGGTTTATTGTAGGAAGCACTCTTTTTATTCTTGAATCGTCCGTTATATTTAATTTTTCGTCCATAGGAACGTTAAAATCGGTTCTTAAAAATACCCTTTTCCCGCTACAGTCTATATCTTTTATCTGTTTCATTTTCCTTACTCCTTATGAAGCATTTTTTTTTGAGACCATCTTTGAAAAAAGCTTAATTTCCCGCTTGTATATGCTCTGTCCACCATTTCATCTTTTAATTTTACGTTTTGGCTTCCCTCCGAAACCGCGGCTTTTAAGCAATCGATTCGAAACGAGCAGTAAAAACAAGAATCCGGAGTATGACGAAGCTCGTCCTCTTTTTTCGGAAATACTTTTTCCAATTTTCCATAACAATACGGTTTATCCATCTTTTTTTAACTCTTTTTCTATTATTTTCATATCTCCTTTATCCGAAAAGCCGTAATGTTTGTTGTTTCCTATTATAATATGATCAAGTAATTTTATGTCTATTGTTTTTAATGCGGAGACTATTTTTTTTGTTATATTAATATCGGATTGGGACGGCTCTGGATCTCCCGAAGGATGATTATGAACTAATATTACGGAAGCCGCCTTATTTTTGATAGCGGCTTTTACGATCTCTCGCGGATATACTCTGGTTATTCCTATAGAGCCTTCGGAGATAGTTTCCGTATTTAATATATTATTTTTTATATCCAAATATACCGCCAAACAGTATTCTTTATCTTTATGGCGCAGATTAAAATACAAATAATCAAACAGGTCTTCGGCGTTTTTTATAGCGTTGTTTCCTTTTAATCTTTCTTGAAGGTATCTGTTTGCCGCGGCTTTTATCAGTTTTATTCCGAAAATATTTTTTTTGCCTATTCCGTCTATTTCAGAAAGTTCAGAATCGGAGGCTTCAATAACGCCGGGAATGGTTTTAAATTTTGCCAAAGCCTGTTTTGCGAGCTGTTTACAGTCTTTTCTTGGGGTTGCTAACGTTAAAAGAAGCTCTATTACTTCATAATCTGCAAAACCTGTTAAACCGTTTTGCAAAAATTTATCTCTTAATCTTTCTCTATGTCCTTCGCCTTTATGGCTGCTCGAACTCATGTCTCAAGTCTCTTGTCATAAGTTTTATAACCGCGTCCATAGGCGCCATATCCTTATATAATATATAATATACCGCATTTGAAATCGGCATTTCTATATTGAATCTTTTTGATAGATTGTAAACCGATTCCGAATTTTTTACCCCTTCGGATACCATTTTGCTGTTTGCCAATATATCTTTTAACTTTTCCCCTTCTCCGACTCTTTTGCCGAGTATATAGTTTCTGCTTAAATTTCCGGTGCAGGTAAGTATTAAGTCTCCGGCTCCCGCCAATCCCAAAAATGTTTCTGGATTAGCTCCCATTTTAAGCCCGAGACGTCTTATTTCCGCAAGCCCGCGAGAAATAAGCGCTGCTCTGGTATTCAAGCCTAACTTAAGCCCGTCTATCATTCCGGACGCTATGGCTATTACGTTTTTAAGCGCTCCGCATATTTCGGTTCCTATAAGATCGTTATTTGTATATACTCTGAAATAATCGGTTGCAAATATAAGCTGTATCCTTTTTGCAATGCTTTGATCGGGACAGGACGCTACTATTGCGGTAGGCGTTTTTTTAGCCACCTCTTTTGCAAAGCTGGGTCCGGAAATCGCCGCAAAATTTTTTTCCGGTATTTTTGTAATAACCTCCCCTAATACCTGAGACATTGTATATGAGGTTTTATTTTCTATCCCTTTTGAAGCGGTCAATATTATTGTTTGCGGACTTATATATTTTTCTATTTCGGACGCTATGCTTCTTATAAAATGAGAAGGAACGACTATAAGAAGAATATCCTTTGCAGACGCCGCTTTTTTAAGGTTATTTGTAGGAATTATATTTTCAGAAAGGGATATATCCGGCAAAAACGCTTTATTTAATCTTTCGGTTTCAATCTGCTTTGCAATTTCCGTTTCAAAAACCCATAAATCGATTTTATATCCTTTTAACGCCAGAAGATTGGCAAGAGCCGTTCCCCAGCTTCCTCCTCCTATTACTCCTATTTTAACTTCGGTTTGATTCATTTTTTTATATTCTTACGCCTGTTTAATAATGTTTTTTTGCTTATTAATTTTATCAAAGTATAACGTCTATTATAGCCTATTCTTCCTCCACAACTTTTGCCACGCTCACTATTTTTTCGTCTTCCTTATACTTTGTATTCATAATTTTTACGCCCTGCGTATTTCTGCTTATGGTAGATACTTCTTTAACGGATATTCTTATAAGCTTGCCAGAATTTGCAATAAGCACAAGATTGTCTTTATCGTCCGTCGAAAGCGTGGATACCACTTTGCCGTTTCTTGCGCTGGTTTTGATTGTAATTACCCCTTTTCCGCCTCGTTTTTGAATTGGGTATTCGCTAACTTTCGTTCTTTTGCCAAAACCGTTTTCGGTTACCGTAAATAAAGTTTTTCCGATATCTGCCGTTCCCATGCCGATTATGCAGTCTGTTTCGGCAAACTTCATTCCTATAACTCCTGCCGAAACTCTTCCGGTAGATCGAATATCTGTTTCTTTAAACTGTATGGTTTTGCCAAGTAAAGAGGTTAAAAATATATTCATTTCGCCGTTTGTTATAAGCGTTGATATTAATTCGTCGTCCTGATTAAGCCTTAAGGCTATTATTCCGTTTACTCTGGGGTTTGCATAAGCCATAATATCGGTTTTCTTAACAAGCCCTTTTTTAGTAGCCATAAGAAGATAATTGCCTTGCTCAAAGGAAGGAACAGCCAAAACAGTGGCAAGTTTTTCCCCTTCCGCAAAATTAAGCAGATTGACTATGGCATAACCTTTTGCGGTTCTTCCGACTTCCGGTATGTCATATACTTTTCGCCAATAGACTTTGCCGAAATTGGTAAAGAATAAGAATGTATGATGGGTGGAGGCTATAAATATATCCTTTACAAAATCCTCTTTTTTTGTGCCCATAGCGGTTTTGCCTTTGCCGCCTCTGTTTTGCGTTCTGTATGTGGTAAGGGCTGCCCTTTTTATGTAGCCGCTTTGAGATATGGTAACTACCATATCCTCTTCTTTGATCATATCCTCTATAGTTATCTCTTTTGCTTCGTCAACTATGCGGGTTCTTCTTTCATCTCCGAATTCGGCTACTATTTCGTCAAGGTCTTCTTTTACCATGTTAAGAACTATATGCTCGTTTCCGAGTCTTTCTTTATATATAACTATCTGTTTTATAAGCTCTTCATATTCTCGAATAAGTTTTTCCCGCTCAAGCCCCGTAAGCCTTTGCAGTTTCATATCCAATATCGCTTGAGCCTGTATTTCAGTAAGCGAAAAGTTTTTTATAAGCCCCGCTTTTGCGGCTGCCGGAGTTTCGGAAGCTCTTATTAAAGTCACAATGTCGTCAAGATTATCAAGAGCCGTTTTAAGCCCTTCCAAAATATGCGCTCTTGCTTCCGCTTTTTTAAGCTCGTATTTAGTACGCCTTGTTATTATATCTTTTCTATGTTCTATAAAAAGTTGAAGTATCTTTTTTAGGTTTAAAAGCTCCGGCTTTCCATTTACTATTGCAAGCATTATTATTCCGAAGCTTAAACTCATTCTTGTATGTTTATATAGCTGGTTTATAATTATTTCCGGTATATGCCCTTTTTTTAAAGCTATGGCTATTCTCATACCGTCTCTGTCCGATTCGTCTCGGACATATTTTATGCCTTCTATATTTTTATTTTTTACTAACGCTGCTATTTTTTCTATTAAAACCGCTTTATTAACCTGATATGGAATCTCTTTGACTATTATGGTTTCCCGTTCGCCTTTTTTATCTTTTTCAACTATTATATGACATCGAAGCTTTATTATTCCGCGTCCTGTTTTGTATGCTTCGTAAATTCCTTTTCTGCCATGAATAATTCCGGCGGTAGGAAAATCGGGACCCGGTATTATGTTTATAAGCTCTCCTATTGTTAATTCCGGGTTATCTATAAGAGCTTTTATTCCTAAAACTATTTCGGTAAGATTATGAGGCGGGACATTTGTGGTCATACCCACCGCTATTCCTGAAGAGCCGTTTATAAGAAGAGCCGGCAATTTTGCGGGCAGGATTGAAGGCTCGCTTAAGGATTCATCATAGTTTAAAACAAAATCTACAGTCTCTTTTTCAAGATCGTCTATCATAAGATGAGCCAAGCGTTTCATTCTTACTTCGGTATATCTCATAGCCGCCGGAGAATCTCCGTCAACCGAGCCGAAGTTGCCCTGTCCGTCTATCATAGGGTATCTTAAAGAAAAATCCTGAGCCATTCGGACTAATGCGTCATAAACGGCGCTATCCCCGTGCGGATGATATTTACCTATAACGTCTCCCACTACTCTTGCGGATTTTTTATATGACTTGTTCCAGTCGTTTTTCAATTCTCTCATTGCATATAATATGCGTCTATGAACAGGCTTTAATCCGTCTCGTATATCCGGCAAAGCCCTGCCTATAATTACGCTCATAGCATAGTCCAAATAAGATTTTTTCATCTCCTTTTCTATGCCGATTTGAATAAAATCTTCATTATTTATCATTAACGAGCCCTTTATTTTAAGTTGTTATAAACCTTTTATAGTTTGAATGGTATATAGAGGTTAAGGTTAAAAAAGCGGTAATGAACAATGGTCCGTAAATTATTCCTAATATTCCGAAAAGTTTTAAACCGCCTATAACGGATAAAAATACCATTAAAGGATGCAATTGAACTCTATCCCCTACAATTTTCGGCTTAAAAATATACTCCATACCTCCGGATATTACTATATAAAAAATTAAAAAAAGTAGCCCCGAAGTTGCTTTTCCTATTAAAAAGAAATATGCGGCTACAGGTATAAATACCATCCCTATGCCAAGTATAGGCATAAACGCCAAAAGCCCCATTATTACGCCCCATAAAACAGGAGATTCCAATCCGAAGATAGCAAAAAGCGCGCCTCCGAGAACTCCTTGTATTATTCCGCCCAATCCGTTTCCTATTAGTATTGCGGCAGCCATGTTTTTAAACTTTATCATAAGCTGGCGCGTCTCCTCTTTACGCAAAGGAGAAAGATCTTTTATAAAGTTTATAAGCTTGCGTATATCTATTAATAAAAAATAGACTATTAAAATCATAAAGAAAAAATTAACTAAAAACTTTAAAAGATTAGAAGCTACTCCGCTTGCCTGCTTATACAAAAACATTCCCACTATTTTGCCGAGTTCGCTTATGGCGTCTTTTAACTGCTCCGCAGAGATTTGAATGGAAAAATCGGATAAAAGCATATTTGTTCTTTTAAGAAGAGCGGTTTGTTCTAAAAGCGTCTGTATTTTTTCCTTAAATACGGCATTTTTTGCCATTAAATACAAATCATGCGCCTCTTTTGACAAGACTCCGATAAAAAACAAAAAAGGTCCTAATATTGTAAAAAAAATAATAAGGCATGTAAGCGCCGAAGCAAGAGAAGGTTTCAGTTTTTTGACAAAAATATTATATAACGGTTTGAATATGCCCGTAACAAGTATAGCGACAAGTATAACCGATAAAAACGGCAATAATAAAAAGCCTGTTAAAAATGCGGATATAATAAAGAGGGTGATGAAAAATCCTAAAATTATTCCCCCCGAAGACTCTTTTTTCATTCTTTATAAGCCTTTAATCATACGCATATACAAGGTAAAAATTTGTCGGACAAGACAAACGTATGTCTTGTCTCGTCCCATTCCATATACAAAATAAAAGACGCTTAATGCGGCGTCTTTATGGATTATATAATCGCATTTCGGACAATTAAACACGAAACCCCTCGATTATTTCTTATCATTATCCCGCTTTGCAATTAAATACTTTTAATAATAGGCGTTTTCTCTACCTGGATTCCGTTGGATAACCTCTTGTTTTGCCCGTTTTAAAGAGTTATGTCCAAATTTTAATATGTTGGGTTACGCAAAACGAAACTTACCCGACTTCAGAAAATCGCCTTTTATATCTTATTTAAATTTCGGGGGCTAACAAAGTAGTTTGTTCGGTTTCAAGGCATACAAAAACTTTAAATACAGGCTTATTAGAATAAGCCGAGTATTAAAATTTGAGTATAACGCAGAAAACGGACAAAATACGAAGTTATCCCCCGAATTTTTATTTGCTTAAAAAAGCGCCAGCACTAACCATAAGTATTATTTCGTATATGCACACCGGAACAAAGCCGCCGAAAATAGAATAAATTATGCCGCCGCCTATTATAGCGGGCATTCCGCAAAAAACCAATATGCCTAACTTCCTGCTGATATTCATTTTATAACCTTAATTTCTTTTCAAGTTTATCTTTCTACAATCATAGCCATGCCCATTCCGCCGCCTATACACATTGTAATAAGCCCTGTGGAATAATTTTTTCTTAATATCTGATTTGCGCCCGTTACAAGCTGTCTTGCTCCGGTAGCTCCTACCGGATGCCCTAACGAAATTCCGCTTCCGAGTTCGTTAGGCTTATCCGTTTTTATCTTAAGTTCTCGCATGCATCCTATAGCTTGCGAAGCAAAAGCCTCGTTAAGCTCTATAAGCTGAATATCGGACAACTCCATGCCTGCAAGCTTTAAAGCCTTTTTTATCGCCGGAATAGGTCCCAACCCCATGTATGCCGGATCTATCGCTCCCGCCGCAAAAGATTTTATCTTTACAATAGGCTCAAGCCCCAACTCTTTTGCTTTATCCGCGCTCATAACGCAAAGAGCGGCAGCCCCGTCATTTATGCCCGAAGCGTTTCCGGCTGTTACAGTTCCATCCTTTTTAAATACGGCTCTTAACCGGTTCATCTTTTCAATAGTTGTTTCCATAGGTCTTTCGTCCGTTTTAAAAACAGTATTCCCTTTTCTGCTTTTTATGACAACAGGAGATATTTCCTCCTCAAAAAGTCCGCTTTTTATAGCCGCCATAGCCCGATTATGACTTAACAAACCAAGCTCGTCCTGCTCTTGTCTGCTTATATCGTACATAGAGGCAATATTTTCCGCCGTCACACCCATGTGGTAACCGTAAAAAATTTCATAAAGCCCGTCAAATACCATCAGATCGTAAATGTCGCCTACTCCGGTAAGCTCCATTCTATGCCCCCATCTTGCTTTAGGCAAAGCCATAGGCGCAAGACTCATATTCTCCTGCCCTCCGGCAATAATAACCTCCGCGCCTCCGCTCATAATGGAAGACGCCGCCAAAGCTACCGCTTTAAGCCCTGAACCGCATACTTTATTTATGGTATAAGCCGGAGTCTCTTTTGGAATGCCCGCTTTTATCATCGCTTGTCTTGCCGGATTCTGCCCAAGTCCCGCGGTAAGAACATTTCCCATTATTACCTCGTCTATCTCAACGGGCGTAAAATCTTCGCTCCAGTCGTAAGCCTTTTTTTCAAGCTCAATCATCCCTTTATTTTTAAGAGTAGCCGGCGAATAGCTTTTATCCGCTTTCGGTTTTATCTTTATCTTCTTTAAAACATCTTTTATTACTATGGAGCCAAGACGAATTGCGGAAACGCTTTTTAAAGCCCCTCCGAAACTTCCCACGGCGGTTCTTGCCCCGCTTACAATAACAGCTTCTCTCATATCATTTATCTCCCGATTATATTATATAGGCTTTGCAAAAAGCCGCATTAAAATTTTATTTTCAGTAAAATATAAAATAAAACCTTTGACTTTATCCATTTTTTTTATATTAATATTATTGTTATGTCAATGGGAGTAAATATCAAATTTAACAAACGGAGACTGTTTTGTTTAAAAAAATATCTTTAATTTTTATACTTTTATTATTTGTTGTTATAGGATGCGTAAAAGCGCCGCCCGAAACCCAGACCGGATATCCTCCGCCTTATAAAATCGGAAATACATGGTATCAGCCGCTTCCTGATTCAAGAGGATTTACCGAACAAGGCATAGCCTCTTGGTATGGGAAAAAATTTCATGGAAGAAAAACCGCAAACGGAGAGGTTTACGACATGTATGGAATAAGCGCCGCCCATAAAACTCTTCCGCTCGGAACTATGGTTCGCGTTCATAATCTTAAAAACAATAAAACGATAAATGTCCGAATAAATGACAGAGGACCCTTTATCGAAGGCAGAATAATCGATCTTTCTTACGAAGCGGCGAGACAGCTTGGAATTGCCGCATCCGGAACCGCCCGCGTAAAAATTGCCGCTCTAAACATTGTTAAATCGAACAATATTATAACCGGTAAAAAAAAAAAACCGATAGAATTTAAAAAGGGCGATTTTTATATTCAGATAGGCGCATTTCGCGAAAAGCAGAATGCCGAAAGTTTAAAAAGAACGATTCCTATAAAAAATAAAAAAATCCTTATAACCTCGGAGGAACAAAATGGGGTAATCTATCATAAGGTAAAAATAATCGGCATCAAAACCTTTACAAAAGCGCTTGAATACGAAAGATACCTTTTAA
>JAOZTP010000129.1 GCA_029939135.1 Desulfobacterales bacterium | reverse complement strand
TGCGGGCTTTTTATTCCTTCTAGATTATAACCTACGCTTGCATTGAATATAAATCCGGGATCTTTTCCCTTAAATCCGAATTGCTCTTTTAGTATGTGCAGAATTATCCAAGCGTCTATATATTGGTCTAACGATTGTTGGAGCTTTAATTCCTGAGACCATTCGCAGTTATAACCCTCGTCCGTCATGTCTATGCAGGGTTTTGTAACTGCAAGTTCGTCTAATATTTGGACGGTTTTCAATTCCATGTATCTTGCGCCTACAAGCCAAGAGGATATGATGTTTTGAGACATTTGGGTATGGGGACCAGCGGCTACCCCTACCGGAGTTTCCAATATTTGTCCGTATCTTTTTATTTTAAAAGGATCTTCGGATTTAGGCGTAAAAAAAAGTTCTCGAGGTATCCCGAATATTTCTTCTCCGTTTTTTTCTGAAAATACAAAATCGAATAACCTGTTTATATTGCAAGGCGTAAATTTGTCTGCGTTCATATATTTATTCTCCGTTAAAAAAATCTGTAATTTTTCATCTTGCTATTTTTCTGTTTTGCGCTGAAATTTCAATGCTCGACATATACTTAATACGCTTGCGTTTAAAATTTTCGCATGCCTATAAAACAAACAAGACGCTTTCCCCTGAAAACATCTTGTTTGTTTTTATCTCATATCCAAATCGAATAATTTCTACAAATACTTAATTATATTGCCGTTCTTTTATTTTTTTGAAGAAGCGTATCCTATGCCTTGAAGCGCCTCTTTTATCTCGTCCAATATTACCGGATCGTCTATGGTAGCGGGCATATTCCATTTTTTATTATCCGCTATTTTTTGAATTGTGCCTCGCAATATTTTTCCGGAACGGGTTTTAGGAAGTCTTTTTACTATTGTAGCCGTTTTAAAAGCCGCAACCGGTCCTATTCTGTCTCTAACCATAGCGATTACATCCTGTATAATTTTATTCGGTTCTGTTTCGACTCCGGTTTTTAAAACAAGAAAACCTACGGGTATCTGCCCTTTTAATTGGTCTGCGACTCCCAAAACCGCGCATTCGGCGACATCGGGATGATCCGCCAAAACCTCTTCCATACCTCCGGTAGAAAGTCTATGTCCCGCTACGTTTATAATATCGTCTGTTCGGCTCATAACGTATACATAGCCGTCTTCGTCTATATAACCGGCATCTGCGGTTTGGTAGTATCCCTCGAACTCGGCAAGATATGAATCGATGTATCTTTTATCGTTTTGCCATAAGGTGGGAAGCGTTCCAGGCGGAAGCGGCAGTTTGACTGCAAGAGCGCCTATATCCGAAGTTGTTATCCTTTTTTGAGTGGAAGAATCAAGAATTTGAATGTCCCATCCGGGAACGGCTTTTGTAGGGGAGCCTTCTTTTACCGGGAATTGATGCAGCCCAATGCAGTTTGCGGCTATAGGCCAGCCTGTTTCGGTCTGCCACCAATGATCTATTACCGGAACTTTCAACTGTTTTTCCGCCCATCTTAAAGTGTCCGGGTCAAGTCTTTCTCCTGCAAGAAACAGAGTCTTAAAACAGGAAATATCATATTTTTTAATAAATTCTCCGTTTGGGTCTTCTCTTTTTATAGCTCTAAAAGCGGTTGGAGCGGTAAACATTGCTTTTATTTTATGTTCCGATATTATTCTCCAAAAAACTCCGGCGTCAGGCGTTCCTACAGGTTTTCCTTCAAATAATACTGTTGTGCATCCTTTTAAAAGAGGTCCGTAAACTATGTAAGAATGCCCTACAACCCAGCCTACGTCCGAAGCCGCCCAAAAAACATCTCCTTCATCAACTCCGTATATTGCTTTCATCGACCATTTTAACGCTACGGCATGTCCGCCGTTGTCTCGAACAACTCCTTTGGGGACTCCGGTAGTGCCGGAGGTATAAAGAATATATAAAGGATCCGTAGCTTTTACCGAAACGCAGTCTTTAGGAGCGGCTTTATCGATTACTTGGTTCCAGTCGTAATCTCTACCGGAAATCATCTCCGCTTTTTCCATAGCCCGTTGATATATTATGCAGGATTTGGGTTTAATTTTTGCAATTTCTATTGCTTTGTCAAGAAGCGGTTTATATTTAATAATCTTTGCGCCCTCTATTCCGCAAGATGCCGAAACTATTACTTTAGGCGCCGCATCGTCTATTCTTACGGCAAGCTCTTTTGCGGCAAATCCTCCGAAAACAACCGAATGAACAGCGCCGATTCTGGCGCAAGCAAGCATTGCTATCGCGGCTTCCGGTATCATCGGCATATATATTAAAACCCTATCTCCCTTTATTACTCCTTGTTCCGCCAAAGCTCCCGCAAATTTTGCGGTTAAATCTTTCAATTCGGCATAAGTGAATTTTTTAATTGTTTGAGTAACCGGACTATCATATATTAATGCGATTCTATCTCCATTTCCTTTTTCCACATGATAATCAAGGGCATTGTAGCAAGTATTTATTTCTCCTCCGGTAAACCATCTGTAAAAAGGTTTGTTTGTATCGTCTAAAACCTTATCCCATTTTTTATGCCAATGACAATCTTCGGCGACTTCCCCCCAGAATGCGTCGGGATTTTCCATGGATTTTTTATACGCTTGATAATACAAGTTGCTCATTTTAGCCTCCTTATTATTAAAGGTTTAAAAACACGCCAGATAAAGCGATTGCATAATTTATCCTTTTACTCATTTTTTTCGTTTTGCTTAAATTTTTGTTTCCATTGCAAATAAACAAAACGCTTTGTTATACAACCGTCTTTAGATTATAATCGCGCTTTATGAAAACGGAAATTAGTTTATTGTTTTAGTTTTGATTTGTAAACCGAGAAATTTCCATTTTTTAACCGTTTCGTATTAAGCTGATTAGTTTTTTTCGTTTAAAACCCGATCGAATAGTTTTGCTCCGTTTATATTTTAATTAAGAGGTTTTGCCTTGTCATTTGAAGCAAAAAATCCATTTATTGTTTCCTTTCTCCTGTATTCGTTTTATAATTTTCTATCTGTTTTGATTTACGTCTTCTATTGCAAAAACCGTAAAAAAGAAATAATGGGATTTCAAATAAACAGACCCTTGCGCAACAAAATATTTTGTTTGTTGTTACGTCTAAAGAGTTGCGAAAGGCTATCAAGCAATATATATTCGGCAAAAAGTAATCATAATGCATCCATTATATTTATTATATAAAATTTTAACGTCGGCAATCTATCTTGTTGCTTTTCCGTTTTTTTTATTATTCTCTTCTCCTGAAAAAAAAGAGAAAAGAATGCAACGTTTCGGAAATTACCAAAATGTTTCTTCTATCAAAGCGCCTTCGGATAAAAGAATATGGATACATGCGGTATCTGTAGGGGAGATAAACGCCGCTTTTAAAATAATAGAAGCTTTGTTTTTAATAACGCCGAATATAAACATAATAATTTCTTCCGCTACAACTCACGGTTTTAACGAAGCAAAAAGAAAAATTTTAGAAGATAAGCGTTTTAAGCGCAAAATAACGCCGCTTTATGCGCCTCTTGATATGCCGTTTGCCGTAACAAAGGCTATAAATTATATAAAGCCTGATATTTTGGCGATATTGGAAACGGAAATATGGCCCAATCTATTTATTAAGGCAAAAAAAGCCGGAATAAAAACCGTAATATTAAACGGCAGAATTTCGGCGGCTTCCTTTAAAAAATATTTAAAAATAAAATCTTTAATAAAATATACACTTTCTGCAGCAAGCGCCTTTTCTATGGCGGGCAAAAAAGACGCCGAAAGAGTTAAGGCTTTGGGAGCGGATAAAAACAGAATAATTATTTCCGGCAACGCAAAATTTGATTTTCTAAATTTAACCCACAGCTCTTTGATAAAAAAAGAGATAATGAATCTATTCGACTTATCCGAAAAACTGCCCGTGTTTATCGCGGGCAGCATAAGAGGAAAAGAGGCGAATATAATACTTGATATATATAAAAAAACAGTAAAAGAGATTCCAGAAACAATATTAATAATTGCTCCGAGACATATAAACAGGGTTGAAAAAATCTATAATGCCGCTAAAAAAAAAGATATAAAATGTCAAATGAGAAGCGACATAAACGGAAAAACCGTAAAAAGAAAAGAAAAAGCGATTATTATAGATTCAATGGGAGAGCTTAATAAAATCTACGGCGTCGCAACGGTAGTATTTTGCGGCGGAAGCTTAGTCCCTTTGGGAGGGCATAATATACTTGAAGCCGCGGCTTGGGGAAAACCGGTATGCTATGGTCCTTTTATGGACGACTTTGCGGAAGCAAAAAAACTTATAGAGGATGCCGGAGGCGGAATACAGGTTGAAAACAAAGAAGAGCTTGCGGAAAAAGTAATATATCTTTTAAAAAACAGAGAAAAAGCGAAAGATATGGGCAAAAAAGCGCAAAAAGCTTTAGCGAAAAATACCGGCGCCGCCGCAAAGCATGCTAAAGTTATATACGACCTGCTTTCATACAAATAAAATACCGCCGGATAACAAAGCATTTTATTCGTTTTTAAGGCATAAACCGAGCGTTAGAATTTGAGCATAACCAAAAAAATAAGCAAAACAATAGGTTATACAACAGAATTAAAAAGGAGAATATTATATGGAAAATATTAGAATGACTGCGGAGGCAAGAACCGATTACGACTGCGAAACTACGGGACTGCCTGCGCAAAGATGGGGAGAAGCGGTTTTTAAAATAAAAGATGAAGAGATTGTATTTGAAGTAAGCGTTGAAAAGGATATAATCGTAGCAATTATGGCAGACGAGAATACTGCATGGAAAGGGACATTGGCGGGTTTGAAAAAAATGATAAAAGAAAGTATGATTAAAAAATAGACGACATATTTATTGAATATAATATTAAATAAAATAGCAGAGGAAATTAATGAAACTATCGCAGATGACCGCTTGGCAGTTAAAAGAAAAATTAGCGGATAAAGAAATTTCAAACCGAGATATAATGGAATCGGTTTTGGAACAAATAGATTTAAAAGAGGGTAATATAAAAGCTTTTATAACAATAAAAGATAAAAAAAAATTGCTTGCAGAAGCGGACGCTATTGATAAAAAACGACTTAAAGGGGAAAAAATCGGGATTTTGGACGGACTTCCGATAGCGGTAAAGGATAACATCTGCACTTCCGATTTTCCTACCACATGCGCTTCTAAAATGCTGAAAAATTTTACGCCTCCGTATAATGCCGGAGTAACGGAACGTTTAATAAAGGCAGACGCCATTATAATAGGCAAAACAAATTTAGACGAGTTTGCTATGGGGTCAAGCA
>JAOZTP010000128.1 GCA_029939135.1 Desulfobacterales bacterium | reverse complement strand
TTCCGCAAGGAATCGTTAAGTTTGACGAAGGGTTTGCGGCGACCGAATAAAAATGGCTTTTATCTATTTTGAAAATATTATTAAATAGTCGATGCTGAAAAAGCTAATAAAAAGCGTAAATAATTATCCGTTCGGTTAATTATCCGATAATTCAATTTGGCAGTATCCGAGTTTGTTTGCTCCGCTTTTTGCTTGCCGTCTCGGATTTTCGGCTTTATTTTTCTAAAAGTGTGAAAACTCAAGCTGCGCTATGCGCAGCTCTCAAACAGTTCACACTTTTTTACGCAAAACCAGCCGGAAATTATTTCCCAACGGCAAGAGCCGCTACGCAAATAAACTTTTGATACTGCTTTTGATAGTAATGAATATTTTCTCTTAATATTTGCAAGAAAACGTTAAGAGTAGTATTTAACGCTTGCAAATATTTTACCTTATTTTTTATAAAATTTGCAGTAACTTCAATATATAATATACTTTTTCAGCGCCGACTAAATAGCGTCAAATTCATTCCGTTAATATAATGATAAAAACCTTATTGCTATTTTTTATAGGTTTGGATAATAAAAATTTTATATAATCCTTTTAACTATTCTAAAACATAGGCGTATTTTAAAATGAACATATCCGATATAATATCAAAAATAAGACTACATAATATTGTTACCGAAGAGGACGTAAAAATTAAAATAGTCATTCCCGTGTTGGAAAAACTTGGATATTCTGCAAATGATATGCAGTTTGAAACTGGTATTGACGTGTTTTACGGAAGAAAAACAGTAAGAATAAAATCGGATATTATAGTAAATATAGTTTATAAAAATAAAAAAACTCCGGTTATGGTAATAGAGGTTAAAAACCCTAAAACAAGACTCGGAGATTTGGAAAAAGAGCAGGCTATCTCTTACGCCCGCCTTAATACCCCGCCTATTAAATTTGCGGTTGTTACAAACGGAAACGAATGGAAAGTTTTCCATGCAGGCACAAAAAAAAGAATAAAAGACGGCGTCCCGAGCGTTTCCGAATTTTTATCCGCTAAATACGAACTGTCCGAAAGTCAGATAGAAGAGAGCAAAAAGTTTGTCGTCGAAGGTTATAAAACCGCAACCGAAATTATTAAGGCTTTGGGAAAATGCCATAATATAATGCGCTCCAACGACGGTTTTACTCCGTTAGATGCTTTTGACGAAATGAATAAGCTAATCTATGCAAAAACGCAGGCGGAAAAAAGAGAAAAAGAGAAAAAGACCGAGAATAGATTTACAAAAAAATATTTTGAAGATGAATGCGCAATAATTGAAAACGGACAAATAAAAATTATAAAAGGCAAAATTCAAATAGATGACGATAAAGTTGAAAAAGAGATGGGGCGCATATTTGAAGACGCTATAGAGGATTATCAATATAAGGAAAAAATATTCGATAAACAGGATAAAATAAAAATATGCGGGGAATCTATTTATGAAATAGTTCTGATATTAGATAATAGAGGTTTTATCCAAACTGATTACGAAATAATGGGATACGCTTTTGAAAACTTTTTATCTACGGTTTTTAGAGGCGAAAAGTTGGGGCAGTATTTTACTCCGCGTCAAATAGTCGATTTTGCCATAGACATGATAGATGTCAAACTCGGAGAAAAGATAATAGACCCCTGTTTTGGATCCGGAGGTTTTTTGGTCGCCGCTTTTAAAATACTTAAGGAAAGAATTAAAAACGCCGGTTTTACCGAAGAAAAAGAGACGGAAGAGATTAAAAAACTTTGCGAAAAATCCCTTTTTGGAACGGATATTAATAAAAGACTTTCTATTGCCTGCAAAATAAACATGTATATTCATGGAGACGGAAGAACCGAAATATATCATGACAACGGCTTGTTGGATAACGGATATATAAAAGAGAATAGCTTTGATAAAATTTTTACGAATCCGCCTTTTGGAAGCAAAATATCCAAAAAAGCTATATTGAAAAAATTTGAGCTTGCAGGCGAGCATAGAAAAATGCAAAGAAGCGAGGTTTTATTTTTAGAGCGCTGTATAAATCTTTTAAAACAGGACGGGGAAATGGCGATTGTTTTGCCGGATATTATTTTAAACGGCGCAAATAATAAAAAAACTCGCAAATTTATCTTTCACAACTGCCAAATTCTTGCAATAATATCTTTGCCTTCTCAAACCTTTGTAAAATCCGGCGCAAGCGTAAAAACATCCCTTCTTTTTTTGAAAAAAAAGCCGCTTTCAAAGATTTGTAATAATAAAATATTTATGGCTATGCCGGAAAAGGTCGGTTTTGATTCCGTAGGCAGAGAGGATGAAAGCCAACTCGGAAAAATTACGGATAGTTTTGTCGAGTTTCGGAAAGGGAACGAGTTTAAAGAGGATGAAATCGTTTTTACGGTATCTGTTCAAGATATTGCCGATCGTATTGACCCTAAAGTTTATCGTACGCAAAAAGAGATTAATACCGAGTTTGACATTGTAAGGCTGGACGAACTTGTAAAACCAAAAAAAGAAAAAATAAAAATTGCGGATGGTAAAACATATAAAAGAGTTACTATTAAACTCTATGGAAAAGGATTAGAACAACGAGATAAAATTACAGGAACAAATATTGGAACAAAAAATCAATTTATTATATCCGAAGGAGATTTTATTTTTTCTAAAATCGATGCAAGAAACGGAGCTTTTGGAATTGTTCCCCATAAATTAGATAATGCTATTGTTACAAATTCTTTTCCTTATTTTAAAATTGATACAAAAAGAATAATACCTCAATTTTTAGAAGAGATCGCAAAAGCAGAAAAATTTTATAGTTATTTTCAAAAAATTTCCATTGGAACTACGGGAAGGAAGACTATAACTATAGATAAATTTTTGAGTTTAAATATTCCCTTGCCCTCTTTGGAATATCAAAAAATTTTGCTTGAAAAAATAAACAGAGAAAAAGAAACCTCAGCGGCAATGGATGTTGTAATTAAAAATTTTTCTGAAATCGAAGAGGCTATTTTTGAAGATTTTAAAAGGGTGAGATTAGAAAAAATTTTAACAAAAGCCGATTTGCTAAAAAGGGGAAAAAGCCCCGTTTATCTTCAAGGAACAAACCTTTTTATTCTTAATCAGAAATGCAACCGTTTCAATAATATTAAAACGGAATATGCAAAAGAGGTTTCGTCCGAATGGCTTAAAACAATTCCGGATATTTTTTTTACTAAAGAAAAGGATGTTATAATAAACTCAACCGGCGAAGGGACTATAGGAAGAGCAAGTATAATAAGAAAGCCTTTTGAAAATTTATTTTATGATAGCCATATATTGCTTGTTAGAATTAAAAGAGGCGGCGTCATTGAACCGAAATATCTTGTTTATTATTTAAACGGCAAAGCGGGTCAAAAAGAGATATTATTTAATGTCTCCGGCGAATCTACAAAACAAACGGAGCTTGGAGTAACCAATTTAAAAAACCTAAAAATACCTCTCCCGTCGCTTGAAATTCAAAACAAAATAGTAAAGAAGCTTGACGAGCGGTTTGAAAAGGTAAAAATTTTTAAACAGGTACAAAAAGAGGCGGAAAATAATCGTAAAAAGATTATAGAAAATATTTTTAAATAGCTTTTAGTTTAAGCCCATAATTAAAGGATTTTTTCCTTTGGTCAAAAAGACAGTTTGAATAAAGAAACTTGCGCTTTACTTTACGTCTAATCCAATCTAATCCGCGAATAAACGTCGTCTTCCGGCTTAATAAATATGCCTTTTTTTGCATAATAATAGCCTGCGGCGGCAATCATAGCGCCATTGTCTCCGCAAAGTTCATAAGAGGGAAAATAAACCTTTAAGTTCTTTTCTTTTGCTTTTTCGGTTACCTTTTTTCTTAAACCCTCGTTTGCGGCGACGCCGCCTACTATTACGACATTTTTTGTATTTTTTACTATTGCGGCGTTAATAATTTTATGGCTTAAAACGTCTGTTGCCGAATTTTGAAAAGATGCTGCAATATTTTCGATATTATCCTTATATTCCTTTTTATGGGTTTGTATATATCTTAATACTGCGGTTTTTAATCCGCTAAAGCTAAAATCGAAAAGTTCTTTATCCAAATACGGTTTCGGAAACTTTATTTTTAAAGGATCCCCTTTTTTTGCCAAATCATCTATTATTTTGCCTCCGGGGTAACCGAGCCCTAACATTTTGGAAACTTTATCGTAAGCTTCTCCCGCGGCGTCGTCTCTTGTGCGTCCCATAAGCGTATATTCAAGCGGAGATTTAACATAATATATGTTTGTATGACCGCCAGAAACAAGAAGAGATACAAAAGGAAACTCAGGCGGATTTTTTTCAAGAAGAATAGAGCAGATATGTCCGCAAAGATGATCGACTCCGGCGCAGGGAATATTTTTTGCGTAAGAAAAAGCCTTTGCAAAAGAGAAACCCACCAAAAGAGAGCCTATGAGTCCGGGTCCTCTTGTTACTGCTACGGCATTTATATCCTCTATTTTTATTTTAGCTTTTTTAACGGCTTCATCTACAACCGGAATTATCTGTTCGTTATGGCTTCTTGAAGCCAGCTCTGGCACAACTCCGCCGAATTGGCAATGAAGCTCTACTTGAGAAGATATTTGCGAGGATAATATTTTATTTCCGTCTTGGACAACAGCTGCCGCCGTTTCGTCGCAGGATGTTTCTATTCCGAGTATTAGCATAAGCGTTAATTTTTAGTTTTTCTTTTTGAAACCGATTTTTTTTTTACCGGAATCATTGCCTTTAATATTTCAATGTTTGCCTGATATTTTTTGCCTATTTTTTTTATTAATTTTAATTCTTCCAATTCCTCTAAATCTCTTTTGAGCGTAGTTATAGTCAGTTTGGCATATTTTTTAGCAATTAAAGGGGTAAGCATTGCAATATCTTCCGCAAAAAATTCTTGATTGATCGGGAGTTCCAATATTAGGTCCCGTTTGCGTTTAAAAGATTCTTTTTTTAAATATTTTATATTTGCAAATTTTTCATATATATAGTTATGCCAAAAAATTTCAAATTGGCTTTTTTGAATAATTTTCAAACTTTCTTTTAATCCGTCTTTAAAACCTTCAACGGCATATTCTATAAACGAGGTTAAATCTTTATTTTTTCTTGCGTTGTCAAAATGTCTGTAATATTCGGCTCTGGTTTTATTATAAAAATTGGATAAAATATGAGATACAATAATAGGCAGACCGGCTCTTAATAAAATATAAAATTCTATTAATCTTCCTGTTCTTCCGTTGCCATCCCCGAACGGATGTATCCATTCAATATATACATGAGTTACTATAGCTTCGATTACGGCGGTTGCAAAATT
>JAOZTP010000031.1:11683-18351 GCA_029939135.1 Desulfobacterales bacterium | reverse complement strand
CCAAGAGGCGTTATAAGCCCTATGCCTGTTATTACGACTCGTTTTTTCAATTTTTTTTCCTATTATTCGGTTTTTGCATACAAAGCCTCTGTTTGCCCTTTTTTTATCTTGATTTTTAAAAGGATTTAAAAAGGCGCTCCGAAATTAAGAATTTTTTTGAATATATTCCAGCGCGTCTTTATATGTGGCAATCTTTTCGGCGTCCTCGTCCGGAATTTCCACGTCGAATTCCTCTTCTATAGACATTATTAATTCTACCAAATCAAGCGAGTCCGCTCCAAGGTCATCCACAAATGAGGCTTCAGGAGCTATTTCTTCTATTTTAACGCCGAGTTTATCCGCGATTATTTCTTTTACTTGCTGTTCAATTGACATTCTTGTTTTCTCCTTTTTTTGTTTAAAGTTTACCGTCTAACTTCGTAGTTTGCCCGTTTTTGGCGTTGAAAAAAACTGCTTTGTTATCCTGCAAACTTTTATCGTTATTTTTTATGATAACGGATGTCTTATCCGTTTAAATTTCCTTGAAAAATGATTATTTCACTCTATTTATAATTTAATTAAAAAAAAATTCCGTCGCGCCTGCTGATATTACAAGCAAAAACAAGAAGCCTGTCATTTGTAGCAAAGCGAGAAACCCCTTTATTATTCAAAGTTTACATATACATTCCACCGTTTACATGGATTGTCTGCCCCGTAATATATGAGGCTTTTTCGGAGGATAAAAATTTTACGGCGTCCGCCACATTTTTGTCTTCCCCTATTTTCCCCAAAGGAATTTTTGCCGCAATCTCTTTTTGAACCTTTTCCGGTAAAGCTTTGGTCATATCCGTATTAATAAAACCGGGGGCAACTGCATTTACCGTAATGTTTCGGGATGCAAGCTCTTGAGCCGCGCTTTTTGTAAAGGCTATTATTCCGGCTTTGGAAGCCGAATATGCGGCTTGTCCTGGATTGCCGGTAAATCCGACTACCGAGGATATGTTTATTATCCTGCCGTATTTTTGGCGCAGCATTTTTTTAACTGCTATTTTTGAGCATAAAAAAACCCCTTTAAGATTGATATTTATTGTTTTGTCCAAATCGGCTTCTTTTAAAAGGGGTATAATACCGTCTTTGGAAATTCCGGCATTATTTACCAAAACGTCTATTTTTTCGGTATGTTGAAAAATGTTATCAAAAAAGGTTTTAACCTCCTCTAATACCGATATATCGGCTTTAAAAGCGTATCCGCAGCCTCCTGCTTCTTTGATAAGCCGGCCTGTTTTATCCGCTTCCGCTTTATTGGAAAGATAGTTGAAATATACGCATGTATCGGCGTCCGCAAATCCCAAGCTTATAGCGCGTCCTATGCCTCTTGAGCCTCCGGTAACTACTACCGCTCGTTTTGCTTTTGTTATATTTGTCATATTTTTTATCTGTTTTAATTATGAAATTTCTCCTTGCTTTGCTTGTCAAAATAACAAGGCAAAATTTTTTCCGTTATTTCGAGCAAAACGAGCATTTCTTTTATTATTTGGTTATTTGCCGTTATTAATCCTTCTTTCAAATATTATATCCGCAAGCTTATCCATGGTTTTTACAATGTTTTCGGATGCGTCAAAAAGTTTATTATACGAAATTTCTTTTAGAATTTCGTTCGCTTTTCTATTATCGAAAAAACCGGATCCTTTTATTATTTTTACGGTATTGCTCGCTGTTATCATTGCGGTTTCGCTTGCAAATATTTTTGAGATTAAAGCGCTTTTTTCCGCTTTTTTATCATCGGTTTTGTAAAGATTTAAGGTTTTTTCCGCAAGACTTGCGCCTACTTCAAGATGGGTTATTATATCCGCGATAAGAAACATTATATATTGGCTTTTTGTAAGTCTGTTTTTATGAGCCTCTTGTATAAGTCGATTTAATATATTGGCGCAAAGAGCGTAATGAAAACCTCCGCAGTCTTTTTCCAAAACATTTTTTGCGCTCATTTTGTCCGCAATATCTTTATAAAAACCGCCTTTTGTTTTCCAAGTTTTTTTCCATCTGAATGCGCTTATTATATTTTGCTGAATTTCGCTTGTTCCTTCGTAAATGCAGGTTATTTTTATATCTCTTTTTATCTTTTCCACTTCAAATTCAGATATATAACCGTAGCCTCCCAAAGCCTGCATTGCATCGTCTGCGGCTTTATTAGCGGTTTCCGCAGTAAAATATTTTATTATGGAGCCTTCCACATTAAAATCTTCGGCGTTATTTTTTAAGTCGATAAGATAAGCAAGCCTATCCATGTATGCTTTTGCGGCGGTAAGTTTTACTATGTTCGGTATTATTAACTTATGGGTATAACCCTGTTTTTCGGATAGCAGGCTTCCGAACTGAACTCTTTGTTTTGCGTAATCTATGGCTATCTGCATAACTTTTGTCCCTGCTCCATAAGCCATAGCCGCCACCATTAGTCTGGTATATCCAAAAACCTTATTTGCCTGTTTTAAACCTTTTCCGGCAATGTTTCCTATCAGATTTTCTACGGGAATTTTTACGTTATCGAAGGTTAAAGGGGATGTGTTGGAAGCTTTTATGCCATGCTTTTTTTCTCCTTTGCCCGCCTTAAAACCTTTGGCTTTTTTCTCTACTATAAAAAATGACGGACCTTCATGAGTATTTGCCAAAAGAGTTATAAAATCGGCATATTTGCCAGTTGATATAAACTGCTTTGTTCCGTTTATTATATAAGATTCTATTTTGCCGTCAGAATCAAAAACAGGCTCGGCTTTTGTTTTAATAGCGGCAAGATTGCTTCCTGCTCCGGCTTCCGTAACCGCATAGGCTACCAAATTTTTCTCTTTTGCTATTTTATTAAGCCATTTTTCTTTCTGCTCTTCGGATCCCGCTACAATAATCGGATCGGCTCCCAGCTGAATTGCAAAAAAAGCGGTTGCTATTCCAAGACATATCTCCGCCATTTTTGCCGTAACTTCGCAACAGTCTCTTGCGCCTCCTCCAAGCCCTCCGTATTGTTCTGGAATAAAAAGAAGTTGTAATCCTATATCTTCTGCAAGAAGTTTTTTTATAATCTCTTCCGGAAATATCTCTTTTCGGTCAAACTCGGATATTTTTTCTTTTGTAAGCAGGCTGTCTTCTAACCGACTTACTGTTTGCAAAATCATCTGCCGCAAGTCGAAGTCAAGCCCCGCGGGAGTTTTATTCATTTAATATATTTCCTCTTTTTAAATTTCATCCTCTAACTTTATATTTTGTTTGTTTTCTTGGTTATGCTTAAATTTTTCCGTATTCTTTTCTATTTTGCCTGATTCTACGTTAAACGCCGAAGTTTTAATTTTTGAAATAGATTAAGCGTTTTTACGGTTATAATCTTTATCCGCTTTGAATTTGAATAAAACTGCGACTAGCAAAATAAGAAGCAAAAAAACGTTTGTCAAAATGATATGGTAAAAAAAATATTTTCCGTTCTATCGAGCAAATTCAACAGGGACTCGGGGGGTATAATTATTTTTTTATCTCTTATATTATTCTTCGTTTTTCTCTATTACAGTACGTCCGTTATATTCTCCGCATTCAGGACAGGCGTTGTGAGGAAGTTTGTATTCTCCGCATTTCGGACATGCCATTACGTTGACGGCGTCAATTTTTTGATGAGCGCGTCTCATGTTTCGTTTCGATTTAGATACTTTATGTTTTGGTACAGCCATTAGTAATCTCCTAACATTTTGTTTTTTATAAAAAATCATATCTCAATATTACTTAAAAGTAATTTTGAATTTAGTAATATATTTATTTGCAAAATAAAGTCAAGTTTTTTTCTTTAAAAAATGTTTATATTTTCTTGTGTTAGCAATATCAATATGCTATTTCAAACAAAAATTATTTTACGGCGGTTTGGCTTGCAAATTGCTCGTAAATGACTTGCAAATGACTTATTGTTCATTTTAAGCGGCTTTTTTTTAACTCAATCGAATCCTAAATAAGATAAAATTTTCATTGTTCCATATCTCCTTTTTAAAGAAACGATTAACCGGAATAGACGGCGGCTTGAACGAAGCGGCAAGAAGCGCTCTTATAATTAAAATATTCATATAAGGAATAAAAGATGAAAGAAATAGTTACCAGATTTGCTCCGAGTCCGAGCGGTTATCTTCATGTAGGAGGAGCGAGAACCGCTTTATTTAACTGGCTTTACGCCCGTCATAATAAAGGAAAATTTATCTTAAGAATAGAGGATACGGATAGAAAACGCTCTACCGAAAAATCGATTAACGCTATTATAGAGGCTTTAAAGTGGCTCGAAATAGATTATGACGAAGGTCCTTATTTTCAGTCCGAACGTTTTTCTCTTTACGAAGAATATATAGAAAAACTTATAGATTCCGGTCAGGCGTATTATTGCAACTGTTCGCAGGAACGGCTTGATAATATTAGACAAGAGGCTATGAAAATCGGAAACAAGCCTAAATATGACGGAAAGTGTAGAAATTTGGGATTGAAAAGAGGCGAAAATAGCGTTGTAAGATTTGCTTCCCCTTTGGACGGGGTTACGATTTTGGAAGATGCGGTAAAAAAAAATATTGTTTTTCAAAATTCGGAATTAGACGATTTTATAATAGCAAGAAGCGACAAAAACCCCACTTATAATTTTGTAGTCGTAGCGGACGATATAACTATGGGCATAAACTCTATTATAAGAGGAGACGATCATGTAAATAATACTCCCAAGCAAATTCTTTTATATAATGCTTTGGGAGCGAAGCTGCCGGTTTTTGCGCATGTGCCTATGGTTTTGGGCAAAGATAAGGCAAGGCTTTCAAAAAGACACGGCGCTATGTCCGTAACCGCGTACCAAGAAATGGGTTATCTGCCGGCTGCTATGATAAATTATCTTGTTCGACTCGGCTGGTCTTACGGAAATCAGGAGTTTTTTACAAGGGACGATCTTATTGAAAAATTCTCTTTAAAGAATGTAGGCAGATCCGCCGGAGTATTTGATACGGATAAGCTTTTGGCTTTAAATGCGAATCATATAAAGAAGATGGAGCCAAAAAGGCTATTTTATTATTTAAATCCGTTTTTAAAAAATAAAGGGATTGAAGCGGAGCATAGCCTATTTGTGGACGGAGTAATAAAAACCTTAAATAAAAGAAGCAAAACGCTTGCGGAACTTTCAGAAGGCGCAGAATTCTATTTTTCAAAAGATATATCTTTTGAGGATAAAAAAGCAAAGAAACTTTTAAATTCGGATGCAAAGGATCTTTTTTTAACGGCTATACTGGAGTTTGAAAAAGCGAACGATTTTTCGGAAGCAGGGTTAGAAAAGGTATTTTTAAAAATTATGGAAATAACAGGTTTAAAATTCGGAAAAATAGCCTCTCCCTTAAGAGCGGCGCTTACAGGCAAAAGTATAAGCCCAGGCATTTTTGAAATGATTGCTGTTTTGGGAAAAGAGAAAACAGTTGAAAGATTAAAAGCCGCCATAAAATTTATAGAGGCTTTATAAAAAAACTGCTCTTTTACTTAATTTTTAAAAACCGTTTTTTTGCTATCTAATGATTGTCTAAAGCCTGATTTGTCCGATTGCCTGCGCTTAAGTAAAAATGTTCAAGTTTGTTTGCTCCAATTTTTGCTTGTATCTATGCAAATAAACTTTGAACGCCTTACGATCGAATAAAACAAAAAAATAATTAAGGAACTTCTTGCTTCGCTCGAAATGACATGCTTTTTGCAGACAAATACTTTTTCCCATGTCATCTCGACAAACGTTTTTTTTCATGCCATTTCGACGGACTTTATCTTTGCTTGTCATTTCGACGAGCGCAGCGAGGAGAAATCCCTGAATTAAAAATATAAACGGTATAGTTAATCTCAAAAAAAAAGGATTGCTCGCTTTGCTTTATAGGAAGCATATCATTAAAAAAAGATTTATTACGACAGCAGCGATTTTGTGTCTTTTTTTTTTCGGATGCGGAAAAAAAGAGCATTATATTATCGGCAAAACTATGGGAACCTCTTATCATATAAGGGTTGCCGTAGGGTTTTTTGTCAATAAAGATAAGATTGAATTAAAAATAGATAAAAGACTTGCGGAAATAGAGGCAAGCATGTCCGCTTTTTGCAAAACAAGCGAGTTAAGCCGTTTTAACGCTTTTGATGAAAATGGAAAACCATTTGAAATATCAAAAGATTTTGCCAAAGTAATGAAAACGGCTTTTTTTATATATAAGCTTACCAAAGGCGCTTGGGACGGTTCCGTAAAACCTGCGGTTGATTTGTGGGGTTTCGGAGCGAACATAAAGAAAGATTATCAGACGCCGGATAAAAAGAATATAAAAAGAATAGCCGAGCATGTAGGCTTTGATAAGATTGCAATTAAAAATAACAAATATCTTATTAAAAAGGATAAAAGAATAACTATTGATCTTGGCTCCATAGCCAAAGGGTATGCGGTTGACGAGATTTGCAATCTGTTAATTAAAGAAGGGCTTAAAGATTGTATTGTAGAGATAGGCGGAGAAGTAAAAGCAAGAGGTTTGAAGATAAACGGTAAAAGATGGAAAGCGGGCATTAATCTGCCGGAAAAAAATGCTTTTGACGGCAAGATTTATAAAAGCATAAAGCTTTTTAATAAGGCTATGGCTGTAAGCGGAGACTATAGGTTTTTTTTTGAAAAAAATAACAGA
>JAOZTP010000031.1:8265-11583 GCA_029939135.1 Desulfobacterales bacterium | reverse complement strand
TTATAAAATATATGTATTATAACCTCTCCGTAGTCTATTAAATGCCATCCGCTTTCGCCGCCTTTTTCCACTGAAAGCGGTTTTATTGTATTATCTTTTAGGTCGCTTATCAATTGCGTGGCTATAGCTTCCGCCTGCCGATTTGAAGTCGCGCTGCATATGAGAAAATAATCGGCTATTGAGGTTACTTCCGAAATATCTATGGATATTACGTCAAGGGCTTTTCTTTTTAACAGCGTTTTTAAGTATATTTCTAATGTTTGTTCCATAATTTTCCTTTACGAATAATTTTTATATAAAACAGGTTTATTTTATTTCATATCCGTAAAATATGCAAATATTCTTTATAGGTTTATTTTTTAACATTAAATAAAGCGGGGAAATATCAGGCATAACAATTTGATATACTCTTATTTTATGGTAAAACTCAAATCGTCTAAATCCAATCCGATTTGTTCGATTATTGTTCTCAACCTTAATAATATCATTTCAGCAGTAAGGTTTCCATTTATATAGAAGTTATCAATTTTTATATGTCGTGTTGCGTTTGCAACCGCATCAAATTTGTTGTCGGATACAATTTGTTTAAATTTAATAGGATCAAGTTCGTACAAAGTAGAACAGACCGTTTTATAAAATACTTTCCAATGGTTTATTTCTTGCTCTTTATTGTCTAACAATTTAAACGATACTATTTTTTCGCCGGCGAAATTTTTATCATCATCCGATAGCGTAAACTCTTTTAAAGCCTTTTCCGTAGATTTATAAGAGCTTCCGAGATATTCCCATATTTTTAAAGCTTTTTCGCTTAATAGGTTTGCCCTGTTTTTAATAGTTTTCTCATTCCAATTTTCCAAATTATGCAAATGGCTATTTAAAAATAACCTGCTCTCTTTAAAGCCTTTTTCCATGTCTCTTTTCTCGAGAAAAGGCTTATTAGTCATTTTGGAGTTATACCCGGTTAGCGTAATATTGCCTATTGTATGTAAATATTTTTCTTGAACTTCTTTCCAGTTTTCTCCCAAATCCCTTTTCCATTTTGGATTAATTGTTTGCGGCATAATATGTTCTATAGTTAATTCCTTATCATTAATAAGATTTTCAACATCTACCCGTTCTTTATTCTCGAAGTTCTCAAGCCGCTCAAGTAAAAACAGCTTATTTTTACTATTAAAATTATATATATCTCTTTCAATCAATTTAGATTTAAATTCATTATCGTCCGGAAATCTGCGGGATAGCCTTTCTTTTGTAATTATATATTTAAATATTTCCAAATAGTTATTTTGATAATCGTTATGTTTTTTAATTTTTCTGCCTATTAACATAAAAATTTTATTTAAAGAGTTTGTAGCAACATCGCAAATTATCCTTCTAAAAACAAAACTTAAAATAATATCAAGTATTATAACCAAATCATCCTCGTTAATAATACCCTTTTCGCAATCGTTAAAGGCTTCCATTATAAAAGGGTAGGTTACGACGCTTTTTAACCTGTTAATTCTGTTTATTGCTATGCCGACCTTATCTTTTGCATCCTTTGCATTTATAATTTTTTTGTAAAATAAAGAAAATTTCAGCAGGTCAATCAATAATTTTTTTGTATCAAGCGCTTTGTTTAACGCGTATTTTTTAAAGCTAATATAAACCTTATTTTTGTTTGGTATAACCCTTTCTTTTATCGTCAAATAATCTCTGATAAAATCGCTTACATTATAATTGGTATTTTTTTCGATTTTGTTCCAATAATCATTATAGAATTCTTCTTGAGTTGAAGCCTCCTCTTTCATTAAAATAAAGTTTCTAACTTTATCCGCTTCGGTCAAATCAAGTCCGGTTGAATTTAAACTTTCAAAAATAAGTTGAGGGTTATCCTCCCCGTTTTTAAGCTCTATCTCAACAATCACAAGCTTTTTTATTGATAAAAATAAATCGTCAACCGAAATTTCCTCTTTTGCAATTCTGTCATAAAAATACTGATAATTAATAGTAATATTTGAATTTTCCACATAATCTTCTTCATTTTCAAATAACGCTTCAAACGCTCTATTATCATTTTTAACAGGCTTTAATCTGATTTTTTTGTCTTTTTTGGAATATTTATTAATTAGATATTCATCTTGAATCTGCTCCTTATTGACGGCGGTCTCTATTTTTTTTTCATCTATGAACTTGTAAATTGCCCGCAATAATAGGGATAAAGTGGTTAATCTTTGCTGCCCGTCAATTATTAAATATTCCGTATATTTGCCTTTATCGTAGTAGATAGAAACAATTGAACCGAGAAAATGCGTTCTAAAAGAATTTTTTGCAATATCAATTAAATCGTCAAATAGCTGTTTGCACTGCTCCTTTTTCCAATCGTAGTTTCTTTGATAAACCGGTATTACAAAATGTTTGTCCGCACCCTCTAAAAAACGTAAAAAATCTTTTTCGTTTGCTTTCATTTAAAAATTCCATTCATTATATATTTAAGATCAGGTTTTAAACCCGCCCTATTATTAAACTTTTTATACGGGGTCTAAATATAGTCCGTTTTTTTTAATATAATCCGCGATTTTTTCGGTTACTATGCCGGTTATATCCTCCCCTTTTTTTACCGCCAAGCGAATATTCGTAGATGAAATATCGGCAGGCAAAATATCTGCAAAAAATACTCCTTTTTTTTGCGGATGCAGGTAAGCGTTTTTGCTTTTGAAAAATTTGTATTCGGAATCTATTCTTTTTTTTAAATAATTACTTATCTCCGTTTTCATAGCTTCGGGGTCCGAACGAGAAGCGCTTGCCCTTGCCATTACTATAAATTGTATAAGGTCTAAAAGTTTTTTATAAGATTTCCAAGTATGTAGTTCTATAAAAGCGTCGAAGCCTGTAATGAAAAAAAAGGCGGCTTTCTGATATTTTGATATAAAATAATTGATAGTGTCTATGGAATAGGATATTCCGTCTCTTTTTATTTCAATATCCGAAACTTCAAAATAAGGATAATTTCCTATGGCAATATGCAGCATATCAAGCCTTTTTTTTGCGTTCGTAATGGTTGAAGGCTGTTTATGAGGAGGTATTGCGGCGGGAATAAATATTATTTTATCAAGAGCAAATTTTTTTTTAAGTTGTAGCGCTCCTTTTATATGCCCGAGATGAACAGGGTCGAAGGTTCCCCCGAATAATCCTATTTTTAAAATTTTTATTTTTTGCATATATTTTATGCCGTTATTCTGCCGTTGCCGTAAAAAAATGTTTCTTTTGCTTGATCCCTGCGTTAGATAAAAATTTTAATACGAGGCAGATTATTATCCGCCCTCGCAAAACTTACAA
>JAOZTP010000031.1:0-8165 GCA_029939135.1 Desulfobacterales bacterium | reverse complement strand
CAATACCGTTTTTATCAAAATTGCCACTTTTTTTCTTAACCATAATATTTCTCCTTAAAGGTTTATAACAAACTTATTATATTATTCTATTCTCTTATTTGCCCGTCTCCGATTATAACGAATTTAGTAGAGGTAAGCTCTTCGAGTCCCATTGGTCCGAAAGCGTGTAGTTTTGATGTGCTTATTCCTATTTCGGCTCCGAGCCCAAGCTCGCCGCCGTCGTTAAAGCGGGTGGAAGCATTTACAAATACTCCGGAAGAGTCAACCTGTTTTACAAAATATCTTGCGCTTTGCAGGCTTTGGGTAATTATTGCCTCGCTATGATTTGAGCCGTATTTTTTTATATGAGATATTGCCTCGTCTATGTTGTTTACGGTTTTTACCGCAAGCGTAAGGTTAAGATATTCGGCATGCCAGTCTTCTTCCGTAGCCGGTTTTATTTCCGGCAGTATGAAGCCGGTTTTTTTACATCCTCTTATTTCCACTTTTGCTTTTTTAAAGGCGGAATACAATTTAGGCAAAAAGGTGTCCGCTATATCCGCATGTATAAGCATTGTTTCCATGGCGTTGCATACGCCCGGTCTTTGAACTTTGGCGTTTAGGCATATTTTTTCCGCCATTTGATATTCGGCGGTTTTATCTATAAATGTATGGCATACTCCTTTATAATGTTTTAAAATTGGAATTTTGGAATTTTGCACAACGTATCTTATTAAGCCTTCGCCTCCGCGCGGTATTATCAGATCAATATATTCTTCCTGTTTTAAAAGTATGGTTACGGCGTCTCTGTCTTTGCTTCCGAGCGCCTGAACCGCATTAACCGAAAGGTTTGTTTCGGCAAGCCCTTCTTTAAATATTTTTACAAGCGCCTGATTGGAATTAAAGGCTTCGGAGCCGCCTTTTAATATAACCGCATTGCCGGATTTCAAGCATAATCCCGCAGCGTCTATAGTAACGTTGGGTCTTGATTCGTATATTATGCCGATTACCCCTATTGGAATTCTCATTTTAGAAATTTCAAGCCCGTTTGGTCTTTTCCAAGTTTTTGTTATTGCGCCTACAGGATCTTCAAGGGCGGCGGCTTCTCTTAATCCGTTTGCCATGCTTTTTATTACTTTATCGGTTATTGTAAGTCTGTCTATCATAGCTTCGGATAAGCTGATTTTTTTTGCGTCTAACAGGTCTTTTTTATTCTCTTCTTTAATATAATCCGCCTGTTGTTCTATTTTTTCGGCAATTGTTATTAAGGCAAGATTTTTAATGCTCGTATCTGCCGCCGCTATTTTATCGGAAGCCCTTTTTGCATCTTTAGCCAATGATACAATCTCTTTTTCCAAATTCATGGTTTTGCTCCTTATATTGTAATAAAGGAATTTGTCGCTTTGTTCGTCGAAATGACATGGCAAAAAACGTCAACCGAAATAAGAAACCTGGCATTTCGAGTAAAGCGAGAAATCCCTTTATTATTTTGGATAATCATCCTTTTTTGTATCTATAACATGGTTATAGGCGTTTTCTCTATTTCTATTTTAATTAATAGGTTTCTTCTTTAATCCATAACCAAAGCGTCGGCAAAAACTTCCCAAAAATATTTTACCTGTAAATTTTCCATTGAATACTCTTTTTTTAAACTGTTCATTTGCCCATGACAGCTATGACAAGGAACTATTATCATTTGAGCGCCAGAGGCTTTTATTTGATCTATTTTTTTTCTGCCGTAATATATTCTTTCTTCATTATATCCGGTTACAAGGGCTCCGCCTCCGCCTCCGCAGCAAAACTGAAGATTTTTTGTAGGGTATGTATCTATCCAGTTTTCGCAGCAATGATCAAGTATTATGCGCGGCTCTTTGTAATATCCGTATCCGAAAAGTTTTTCCGATTTTCTGCCGTAATTGCAAGGGTCATGATATACCGCGGGAATCGGATTTTTACTTTTATCTAATTTTACTCTTTTCTCTTTTATATATTTTAAAAGCAGATCAAATATCGTATATGTATTAATCTTTTTTAATTCTTCGGAATGCCATTTTTCAAGACCTAACCTGGTCGATAAATAGGCGTGTCCTCATTCGGGCCACAAAAGGTTTTTTATCTCCAAACGTTTTATATTTTCCATTATCTTTGCCGTCATTTTTTTCATAGCGTCGTCGTCGCCTGTAAAAAGCCCCCAATTTGTGCCTTCCCAGTTATCCACAGGTATTGTCCAATCCTCTTTTGCGGCATAGAATATCTTCCATAAAGGTTTTAGATCTTCGGTATGAGTATTTACAAGCTTGTTATGAATTGTCATCATAATGTTTGCCCCTTTTTTATCTAAAGAGGCTTTAAAATCGGAAAAATCTTCCTCCTCAGCAAGCTCTTCGCCTACGTCTTGAATTATGAATTCAAAATCTTCTTTTGGCAGTCTGAGATTGTTGCCTGTTTGTAATGCTGCAGAAAGCCCTTGTTGGATTATGCCCGGAACTTTTTCTCTGTCTCGCATTCCTCTGATTGTTCGGACTATTTTGGTTATCGGTATATCCATAGGGCATAATTCTTCGCACTTGCCGCACATTGTGCATATCCAGCTCCATTTTGTTTCTACGGCGTCATCTTTTTGACCTAACGATACTATTCTTATAAGCTTTCTCGGATCAAATCCGTCAATTCCGGCTACGGGACATGCCGAGGAACATATCCCGCATGTAATACACTTTTGTTGAAATAGGTTGTAATCATTAAAATATTGATGATTAAGTTCGGATAAGGCGATTGTTTGATTTTTTGCTGATTCCATAGCTTTCCTCTATTTAAAATTTGCCGACAAAAAACGCCGGTCGGAATAAAAAGCCTGTCATTTCTAGCAAAGCGAGAAATCTCTTAATTATTTTTTTTGCTTCACTCAGAAAAGGTTATTTACGCTTCTATTTTTTCTATGAATTTGTTTATGTTTTCGATTAATGCGCCGGACATATTGGAAGCCGCTGCAAAAATGGCTATTTTCTCTTTTCCTATTCCGGTTTTATCAAAAAATTCAGATATATATTGAACTCTTTTTTTGGCGTAAATGTTTCCTATTTCCGAATAACAGTTGCCTTCGCAGCATGTAAGAAGCATTACTCCAGACGCCCCTTTTTTGAATTCCGAATATATTTTATCTATTGATACGCTTCCCGCGCAGGGGACTTCTACGCTTTTTAATTGTTTTGGAAGTTTTGTTCCTCCTGCATAAATCTCTTTGATAGCCAAACCTGCGGAGCGGGAGCAGCAGAACGCCGTAATAAAAGGTTGTTTTGCGGCGTCTTTTATAACGGAGAATATTTTATTGCAGTCGACAAATTCTATTGCTTGCTTGGGACATTCCGCAATACATAATCCGCATTCTTCGCAGGCTTCTTTTACTATTTGCGGTCTTGGCTCTATTATTACCGCTTTATGATTGCATAGGCGATAGCATGTAAGGCAGTATATACATTTATCCGTATTGATTTCCGCTTTCTTGCTTATATTTATATCAAGATTTCGCAGATTTAAAATTTCCAAAATAACCGAATCTATATCTTGGCTTTTGCTTTCTTTGTCTGCAACTTTTCTTGAAGTTCCTATTACAAAAATTCCTTTTCGGTTTGTAAATGTCGGAAATCGCCAAGCATTATTTGCCTGCGCAAAACCGTTTTCATCCGTATCAAGCCGTAATATCGAGGTTATTTTTTTCAGATTTGGATCCGGCAAAATTTTTTCGTCCGTTATGATAATATCAGGGGTTATTGTAAGAGTTTGCATTGATATTTCATCCGCGCAGTTTATTATGCTTTTTTCATTGTCTGATCGGACTATTTCCGGATTTGTATCCGTAAATTTAAAATATATAACTCCAGCTTTTTTTGTTTCGCTATATAAAGCTTCAAGAGCGCTTGCGCCAACCTTTAAATTCTTGGCAAGTATATATATTTTTTCAACCTTTTCTTTTGCCATTAATAATGAAGCCTGCATTATCTCTTTTAAGATAATCGGATTAGAATCCTCTTTTATGTCGGTAATAAAAACTGCGGTTTTGATTTTTTCAAAAAAATTTTCATTTTTTAATTCGGATAAGGATATAATATCGGAGGTTCTTGATAATTCGCAATTCTCAAAACTCGATTTTCGGACAGTATCTTCGGCAATGATTATTTCGGAAGCGTCAATTTTTTTCTCTTTACCCTTTATCTTTACGGATAACCGAAAATTCCCGACCGCCCCTTTACAGGAAAGGATTATCGCTTCCGACATTATTTTGATTTTTTCGGATTCAATAGTCCCGTTAATTTTTTTTGCAGATATTATAACGGTTTTGATATTTTCCGCCGCAAGGCTTTCCGCAGCCTTTACCGCATATTTTCCGCTTCCTATTATCAGCGCGTTCGATTTGTTCATAATGAAATCCAATCGTCCTTTTTTATGATTAAATATTTTTAATAACGGCCTTTTTACCCGTTTATATTTTTGGAGTTATGTTCGCCGAGATATTTTAAAACGCATAACGCGGCGGATGCTCCGCTTGCGGCCGCCTCTTCTATATCCATAGGACCTAACGCCGCGCCCGCCGCAAATATTCCGCTTTTTATAGCCTCGTTTATTTTCGGTTTGCTTATGAAACCGGTATTTTCAGTTTTGAGATTAAGCATTTGGACTATTTCTGAATTATTAGGCGTAATTCCTACGGAAAGAATAGCCATATCAACCGGCTCTTCTATTGGTTTATCGGTTTTTTTATCAAAATATGTAATAAGCAAACCTTTGTCCGTTTCAAAAATATCCGCAGGAATAGATCTTATCATTTTTATCTTATCTTTTATTTTTTTGTAATAGGATGCAAAATCTTTGCCGAAGTTTTGAATGTCTATATAAAAAAATAGTATTTCCGTATCAGGATTTTTATCCTTTATAAGCGCCGCCATTCTAATAGCCGAACCGCAACATGTTTTTGAACACCATAAATGATTAAGCGAAGCGTCTCTGCTGCCTACGCATTGAATGAAAGCAATTTTATTCGGATTTTTTTTGTCGGAGGGCTTTTGAATTTGGTTTTTTTCCCTAATCATATTTTCAAGTTCAAAATTGGTTATTACATTATCGAATTTTTTATATCCGTAAGGTTTTGACGCCGGATTAAAAAGGGTAAAACCTGTAGCCGTTATAACCGCATCGCAGGAGATATCAAACCGTTTGGCTTTATTTTCCGCTACTGCCTTAAAAGGAGCGGCTGCGGATATTTTTTTTATAACGGAGTTCGTGAAAATTTTTATATTGTCGTCCGTTTTTGCTTTTTTCAATTTATCTTCGGCTATACAAGCGCCGCATTTTACGCATTTTTCTGCGGCTTTGCAGGTAAAAGAGGCTGCATGTCCTCCATGAAAAGAGGATTTCTCTATAATTATTGTTTTGACGCTGTTTTTTGAAAGCTGAAGCGCGGCGGAAAGCCCCGCTACGCCGGCGCCCACTATAAGAACTGTTTTATCGCTCATTCTATTATAACTCTCCGGTTTTTCTATTTTATGTAAAAAATCCTGCTTTTATCCGGCGTTAAGCTTCGGATAAAAATAACAAAGAAATTTCTCGCTTTGCTCAAGATGACAAAAAGTGTTATTTTATTTATAATGTCAACGGAAAAAACATATATATGTCAATAAAAAAATGCAAGAAATAAAAAGGCTCTTAAGCTACCTCCTATTTTGTCGGTTCAATACACAAAATTTCAAATGTCTAACCGTCTGTGTCTTAAGTTAAAAAAGAATAACCTTTTATAAAAAAATAATGTCTGTTTGACAAACGGAAGCTTCAAGTTTAATATATTACAAAATTCAAAATGCTTTTGCTTAACAACGCTTATACATTAACTTATAAAATTAGAAAGTCCAACTCATAATGAGTATTTTAAAAGAGCCCGCTTTGGCAAAACTTATTATCGGTTTTTTTTTAAATAATAGAAGCATTTCAGAATATATCATTAATCGGCTTCAAGATTTGTTCGGAGATATAGATATAATAAGTTCATGGTTTCATTTTGACCAGACAAATTATTATGAAGCCGAAATGAGCTCTCCTTTATTTAGAAGAATAGTCGTGTTTAAAAAGTTGATAAAACAAACGGATCTTGCAGATATTAAACTCGCTACAAATGGTTTGGAAAAAGAGGAGGCTGCCGACAATAAACGCAGGGTAAATATAGATCCCGGATATATGCTTGCCGAGCGTTTTGTGCTTGCTACCGGAAAAAATTTTTCCCACAGAATTTATATCGGTAAAAAAGTCTATGCGGATCTTACCCTTATTTACCAAAAAAACGACTTCTCTTTTTTGCCTTGGACATACCAGGATTATCAATCTAATCAATTAGTTGATTTTTTGAGTATAGTCAGAAAAAAATATATACTTGATTTAAAAAAAATATGATAAAGAGGATGATTGTTTTATATTCTTTAAACGGTTTTTAAAATTGTCTGTTGTAAAAAAACTTTTCATATGTTTGAAACGCATAACAACAGACCTTTAATTATATTTTTATTGTAATCAGGAGGAAATATGAAAAAAATTATCGGCGGTTTAATGTTGTTATTTTTTATCTTTTCCGCATCGGCGTTTGCGACTGGACTTAAAGTCGTAACCGAAAACTGGAAGCCTTATAATTATGAAGAAAACGGCGAAATAAAAGGAGCCTCTACAAAAATTGTAAAAGCTGCTCTTGATAACGCCCAAATTCCTTACAGCATAAAAACTTATCAATGGACAGAGGCTTATAACGTAGCTCAAAAAGAGAAGAATGTTTTGATTTATACTATAAACAGAACTCCTCAACGAGAAAATCTTTTTAAATGGGCAAGCCCTCTTGGCAAAGATATTCAATATTCTTTATATAGATTGAAAAAAAATGACGACATTACTCCCACTGCATTAGGCGAAGCAAAAAAGTATAAAATAGGATCCAAAAAAAATTCAGCGGAGCATATATGGCTTATGAGTCAGGGCGTTGCTGATGTTGTAACGTCCGTAGAATTGGAAGGGAACATAAAAAAACTTTTTAACGGCGAGGTTGACCTTATAATAGGAGCAAGCAATATTATAACTACAATTAAAAAAGCAGGTTTCGATTCAGATGAAGCGGTTGCGGTTTTGCCTCTTTTCCAGACTACTCCTTATATGGCGTTAAGTCTTTCGACATCCGATGAGGTTTTGAAAAAAATTCAGCAATCTTATGACGATCTTGTAAAGGATAATAAGATTAAAATAGAGAAATAATATATTTCGTCTATGCAAACCTTACTCTTATTTACTGGTATGATTATTTTATATTTTTAAGCGGTTTTTAAAATTGTCTGTTTTACAAAAGCGCTTCTCATAGGTTTGAAAGGCATAAGAACAGGCTTTTAATTATATATTTATTTAACATAGGAGGAATTTATGAAAAAAATTATCGGCATTGGCAGTTTAATGTTATTATTGTTTATACTTTCCGCATCGGCGTTTGCAACTGATCTTAAAGTTGTAACCGAAAACTGGAAGCCTTACAACTATGAAGAGAACGGAGAGATAAAAGGAATTTCCACGGAGATTGTAAAAGCGGTTCTTGATAACGCCAAAATCCCCTATGGCATAAAAGTTTATCAATGGACAGAGGCTTATAAAACGGCTCAAAAAGATGAGAATGTTTTGATTTATACTATAAACAGAACTCCTCAACGCGAAGAACTTTTTAAATGGGTAAGCCCTCTTGGCAAAGAGATGCAATATTCTTTATATAGACTGAAAAAAAATAATGAAGTTGCTCCAGTATCTTTAGAAGAGGCAAAAAAATATAAAATAGGAGCCCAAAAAGATGCCGCAGGGCAGTTATGGGCTATGGATCAGGGCGTTACGGATATTGTATCTTCATTAGAAAGCGAAAAAGTAATAAAAAAACTTTTTGATGGCGAAGTTGATATGATAATACAAACTGACAATGTTATGGGGGAAATTAAAAAAGCGGGTTTCAATTCGGACGAAGTAGTTGCAGTTTTGCCTCTTTTTCAGACTACCCCTTATATGGCGTTAAGTCTTTCAACATCCGATGATATTTTGAAAAAAATGCAACAATCTTATGACGATCTTTTAAAAGGTAATAAGATTAAAATAGCCGAATAATATATTTCGTCTATATTTCGATT
>JAOZTP010000030.1 GCA_029939135.1 Desulfobacterales bacterium | reverse complement strand
AATTAGGCAAGGATATTTGCATATTAGTGTTGACATCATTTGATACATTGATTATCTATGCGAGATACCTTAAATATGACAAAAATAAGGATCTTCAGGAAGATTTATTTAATAATTTAGAGGAGTTTTATAATGAAAAGAACGTATCAGCCCAGCAATATTAAAAGAAGCAGAACACATGGCTTTAGAAAAAGAATGTCAACAAAACAGGGGCGAGCGATAATTAACAGGCGCAGAGCAAAAGGCAGAAAGAGATTAACGGTATAAAACATATTGAAGAGGGAACTTGTTTTTTTGCTAAATCTGAAAAGTTGCTGAAGAGAAAGGATTTTTTAAGATTATCCTATTCGGGAAAAAGGGTCGGGAATAAATATTTTACGGCGCTTTATTTAAAATCCGAAAAAGATAAACAGCGATTAGGAATAACCGCATCCAAAAAAGTAGGCAATGCAGTTGTCCGAAATAGGATGAAACGTTTGGTAAGAGAATGTTTTCGTCTTAATAAAGAAGAATTAAAAAAAATAATTGATATTAACGTTATAGTTAGAAAAAATTCCGCCTATCTGACTACAAAAGAGGTCTTTTCTGCTTTGGAAGATCTTTTTAAAAAGGTTGTGTCGGATTGTGATAATTAAAAAAATATTTCTATTAATAATAAGAAGTTATCAATATATAATATCCCCTTTTTTAGGGGCGTCCTGCCGTTTTATACCTACATGTTCGGAATACGCTTTTCAGGCTGTAAATAAATATGGAGTTATTAAAGGTTCGTTTTTATCTGTTAAAAGAATATGCCGTTGCCATCCTTTGAATAGCGGAGGCTTTGATCCTGTGCCGTAAGGGAGTTCGATTAATAATAAAACCGCCTTTTTTTGAAAGGCGAAAAATCCAAGACAATAAACTTATTTTTTTTCGGGAGTAAATTTTATGGAACAAGCTCGTTTAATGCTTGCTATAGTTATATCATTTTTTATTTTTTTGGTTTGGGGATACTTTTTTGAAGATAAAACCCCAAATAATACAAATACCGCTTTAAATCAAAATCAAGCCGCAGATAAAAATTCTGGCGCAAATAATTTGCAGTCCAAGCCGCTTCCATTAGAAAGCAAAAATACTGTTTCCAATAATGCGGCGCCTGTAAATAATAATAATGCGACCTTTAGGGAACCGAAAGTTATAAAAATTAATACTCCTTTGTATTCTGCGGAATTAACCGAAAAAGGCTCTCTTTTTAAAACTTTTTCATTAAAAAACTATAAAGAAACAACAGATGCGCAGTCTCCCGATAAAAGTCTTATTAATAACGGCAAGGGGCTTGTGTCCGGCATTATAGGTTTTGAATCCGGCTCCGTAAATGGGTTAAACGAGGCTATATTTACGGCGGACGCTAAATCCGATTATATAGAGGTTAATGACGCTTCCCGTTCCGTAACCTTTTCATTTACAACCGAAAACGGCGTAACGGTTAAAAAACGTTATACTTTTTTACCGGATTCCTATCTTATTAAACTTGACGTAAATATAGAAAACAGATCGGCTCATCCTATAAACGATTCCTTTTTTATATCTTTATACGGTTTAAAGCCTACAAAGAAATCTACCTATGGCTTTGTGGGTCCAAGCGGATATATAAATGGAAAACTTCGCGAAGTAAAAATAAAGAATATACCGGACGAAAATAGTTTTCAGGGTAAAACAGACTGGATTGCTTTTCAAACCACATATTTTATGGCTTCGATTATGCCGGAAAATTCGGATACCGGTTTTATGAAACTGTTTGAAAAGGAGCAGGTAATAGAAAATAGATATGTTAATCAAGCGGTTATTAATCCTAATGCCGCCTTGAAATTTGAATACAATCTTTTTATAGGTCCCAAAAACATAGATATATTAAAAAGCGTAGAACACAATTTGGAAAAATCGGTCAATTTCGGCATGTTCGATTTTATTGTAAGACCGTGCCGATGGCTTTTAAACGCAATATACGGCGCAATTCCGAACTATGGAATAGCGATTATAATTTTGACTCTGATTACCAAAATAGTATTATGGCCTCTTGGAAGCAAAAGTTATAAGTCTATGAATAAAATGAAAAAAATTCAGCCTCTTATGACACAGATAAGGGAAAAATACAAACATGACAAGCAAAAGATGAATGCGGAGGTTATGAATTTATATAAAACATATAAAATAAACCCCGCAGGAGGCTGCCTGCCTATGATACTTCAGATACCGATATTTTTTGCTTTGTATCGCATGCTTTATCAGATGATAGAATTAAGGCATGCTCCTTTCTTTTTATGGATTGACGATCTTGCCGCTCCTGATAGACTTTTTCGTTTCGACTTTTCAATTCCCTTTATGTCAGAGCCTTATGGAATACCTGTGCTTACCATTATAATGGGCGCTTCTATGTTTTTACAGCAAAAGATGAGCCCGCCTCCGGGGGATCCGAGTCAGGCAAAAATTATGCTGTTTTTACCGATCATTTTTACCGTTCTTTTTATAAACTTCTCTTCGGGTCTTGTTTTATACTGGCTTATCAATAACTTGGCGTCAATGGGGCAACAATATTATATTTCAAAAAAATACGCTTAAAATTCTTTGAAATTAAAAAACATAACAGGAAATGTAAGGGAATAGGAGGTTAGTTAATGAAATCTCATCTGGAATTCGAAGCTAAGACTGTAGAATTGGCTATAGAAAAAGCCTGCATTGATCTTGGCGTATCAAAAGAAGAATTAAAATATGATATAATTTCTTATGGTTCCAGCGGAATATTTGGAATTGTAGGAGCAAAGAACGCAAAAATATATGCGGAAAAAAATATAACGGCAGATTCAAACAGAATCGTTGATGAAATATTTAACGACGAACCTAAATCGGAGAATAAAACAGAAGAAGCCAAACCCGTAGATAATGAGAAGCTTTCCGAGCAAACGGAGGAAGCTATTGAAGAAATAGATATCGACTATGACATGTTATTAAACGCCGGCATAGAAACTCTTGAAAAAATTATTTCTTTAATAACGGATAAAGCGAATATAAACACTTCGGTTAAGGATAACAGCCTCTTTTTTGATATAACCTGCAGCGATCCGTCCGTATTGATAGGGCGAAAAGGCAGAACTTTAGAGGCTATAGATTATCTTGTTGAAAAAATTTTAAATAAACGTCAGAAAAACAGAATTCATAGTCGGATAGACGTGGAAGGTTATTTGGAAAAAAGAAAAGAAAAGTTAATATCTTCCGCCCTACATTTGGCTGACAAAGCAAAACGTTTAAAAAAACCTATGTCTATGGGCGAAATCTCTTTTAATGATAGACGAGACGTTCATATGCTTTTAAAAAAGGAGAGCGGGATTAAAACTCGCAGCGTAGGCAACGGTCATTATAAAAAACTGATTATATTTCCGCAAAACGGAAATGAAGAAAAAAAGGATGCCGAAAACAAATAATGAAACTATCGCCGCTATAGCCACCCCTTCCGGCAGAGGAGGCATAGGAATTGTAAGAATTTCCGGCAAAAAAGCTTTATCAGTTGCAAAAAAGATATTTTTTGTTCCGCAAAAATCAAACGACGGCTCAAAACTATTGCAAAGAAAAAGCTTTATATCCCGTAAAATGTATTATGGATTTATATTAAATCCTGATAATAAAAAAATAATAGACGAAGTTTTATTCGTTTATATGAAAGCCCCGAATTCTTATACAAAAGAGGATATAGTAGAGATACATACTCATGGAGGCTCTGCAGCTTTAAAATCGGTTTTAAAGCTTATATTAAATTTCGGAGTAAAAACGGCTTCTCCCGGAGAATTTACAAAAAGGGCGTTTTTAAACGGAAGAATAGATTTAACCCAAGCGGAAGCGATTATTGATATAATCAACGCTTCCAATTCAAAGGCGCTTTATTTTGCCGCATCTCAGGCGGCAGGCAGTCTTAAAGAGAAAACGGATAACATCTCGGATAAAATAAAAGCCGTTTTATCCGAAATAGAGGCTGCAATTGATTTTATAGACGATCTGGAAGATGATTTGGATACAGAGGCTTTAATTGATTCTATAAATAAAATAATAAAAGATGAAATATCGCCTATAATTCAGTTTTACGAAAACGCCTCTTTTTATAGAGACGGATATACTATTGCCATAGCGGGACGCCCTAATGTAGGCAAATCCAGCCTTTTAAATCTATTTGCTCAAACTCAAAAAGCTATAGTTACGGATATACCCGGAACAACAAGAGACATTATAGAGATTAAAATCAATCTTTCGGAAATCCCTTTGATACTCGCCGATACCGCAGGAATTCATGCTTCGGAAAATCCGATAGAAATAATCGGCATAAAAAGAACAAAAGAATACCTTAAAAGCTCCGACCTGACCCTATTTTTATTAGACGCTTCGACCCCTTTATTCGACGAAGATTTTAAAATATATCAAAGTGTTAAAGATAGAAAACATGTGGTTGTAATCAATAAAATAGACATTGCAAAGTCGGATATGCTTATTGAAATTGAAAAAAAATTTAGCGAATCCGTAATGGCGGAAATATCCTGTTTGCATAATAAGGGAATAGGCAAACTTAAAAATATAATTACGGAACAGATAAGCAATTTTGATAATAAGGATAATGAAAATTCGATTCTTATTAATATGCGCCAAAAAAAGGAATTGCAGGATGCTGCCGAAGCTTTAAAAAGAGGGGTTGCGGAGTTGAAAGATAACGGTTATCTGGAGACAATATCCATAGAATTAAAAGAGGCTTTGCGGTTTCTCGGGAATATATCCGGCTCTTTGATAAGCGAGGATATTTTAGATCGAATTTTTGCCGATTTTTGCATAGGCAAATAATCCGTTTTAAAAAGCAAAAATTCCTATCGCTATCAAAGCCTGTTTTTGATTAATTATATAATAATTATAATGGTTTAACCGTTTAATCCTTAATCTATATAAAGGCGAAACTATGAAATGCCCGCATTGCGAAACGGCGATAAATACAAATTGGACAACGCATTTTATTTATAAAGATAATGAAGAAATGTATCTCGACGTTATTGAGGCGGGGAAAGAGATTGTATATGGACATTGCCCTGAATGTAATAAGTTAATTATATGGTTACTATCTTCAAACTTTATAGAAACCTACAAGGATAACCACGGAAATGTTGATGGGCATTATATAAAAAAAGATTCCCCATATAATGAGGTTATCATATTTCCTAAATTTAGTATAAAAACAGTAGCGCCGGAAGTTCCGGAAAAATATGATAGAGATTATAAAGAAGCGGCGGCTATATTGGATATTAGTCCGAAAGCGAGCGCTGCTATGAGCAGAAGGCTATTACAAACAATATTGCGAGAAAATTACGGCGTTAATAAAGGGAATCTAAATAAAGAAATAGATGAATTTCTCGGCAGTAACAAAGTCCCCTCCTATATAATTGACGCTCTTCACTACATAAGGGTTATCGGTAATTTTGCAGCCCATCCTGATAAAGATAAAAACACAGGCAAGATTGTAGAGGTTGAAGAAGGGGAAGCCGAGTGGTCATTAGAAACGCTTGATGCGTTATTCGATTTTGCATTTGTTCAACCTGCAAAAAACGAATCTCGAAAGAAAAAAATGGATGAAAAACTCGTGGAACTTGGTAAAAAGCCTTTAAGTAATTTATAAAATCGTTTTTCAAATACATCTTTTTGGTTTATTATAAAAGCGGTTTAAGTTTATCGTTTTAAAATGTTTCACGTGAAACTATTCTTTAAGAAAAATTTTATAAAAACAGTATTGAAATAAAATATAATGGATAATCAACTATTACGGCTTAACTCCGAAACCTTTAAAAATATATCTATAAGAAAAAATAAAGAAAAATTTTGTAAAAAGGCGGCGGTTTTTCTTTTAATCTTTTATCAGGATAACATCCCCTATATTTTAAGCATATTAAAATCTAATAATAAAGGTTATCCTTGGAAGGATCAGGTGGCTCTGCCCGGCGGCATTTTTGACCCGGAGGATAAAAACGGATTGGAAACCGCATACAGAGAGGTTAAAGAGGAGCTTAATATATCAAAAGAGGATATTAATTTTATAACTTCAATCGGATATTATAAAACCATAAATCAAGTAGATGTTCAGGCGTTTGTAGGTTTTTGGAAACAGGAAAGCAGGATTATATTCGACACAAAAGAGATAGCGCAAGTAATTAAAATTCCTGTTTATAACCTGATTGATACGCATAAAAAAAATGATTTTGAAACGGAAAAGCCGGATATATTCAGCCTTATATATCCGTATAAAGATTTTAAAGTTTGGGGGGTTACTGCAAAAATTTTTTATGTATTTTTAAATACGGTTATAAAAAGCGCCTCTTTTGCTTAAAATTACTGCGGGTTAAATTTTAATTCGGCTTTGTCCAAAGTTTGTTTGCTTCGCTTTTTGCTTGCCGCTTCAGGTTTTCGGCTGCGTTTTACTAACAATGCGAAAACTCAAGCTTCGCTCTCAAACAGTTCGCATTGTCTTTACACAAAACTTGCCGAAAATTGTTCCCTTGCGGCAAGAGCCGCTACGCACAAAAAAATTTTTAATAATAGGCTGTTACTTTGTTATTCGTCGAAATTTTTATCATCTTTAATAGATGATAAAAGCGGGATGGCGGAAACTAATCAGCAAATTCTGGGAAGCTGCTCGCCCAAAGGCATATCTATTATTCTTGTTCCGCCTATTTTCGTTTCCATAATAACTTTACCCGGATGATTTAAAACTGCTTCTCCTATAATAACCGCATCTTGTCCGAGTTTATCCTTTTTAATCTCCGCAAGTATTTTGTCCGCATCCTGTTCTGCGACAAATATGATAAATTTTCCCTCGTTGGCTATATAAAGAGGATCAAGTCCAAGCATTTCGCAGATTCCGGCAGCCTCTTTTTTTACCGGAATTTTATCTTCATAAATTTTTATTCCCACTTTAGATTGAAGCGCTATTTCATTTAACGCCGCGGAAACTCCGCCTCTTGTAGGGTCTCGTAACGTATGAATATTATTAGATACTGAAAGAATTTTTTCGGTTATTTTATTTAATGCTGCGGAATCGCTTTTTAAATTTGTATCAAAGCTTATCCTTTTTCTTTGAGTTAAAATTGTTACTCCATGATCCGCTATTGTGCCGCTTAATATTATTTTGTCTCCGGCGGCGGCATTATGCCCCGATATATTTACGTTTTGGGGAATTACGCCTATTCCTGCGGTATTTATAAATATTTTATCTGCGGCTCCTTTTGGAACCACCTTTGTGTCTCCGGTTACGATTTTTACTCCGGCTTTATTTGCGGCTTTGCTCATGCTTTCAGCTATTTTTTTTAAGTCGGATATTAAAAAGCCTTCTTCTATTATAAGAGCCGCGCTAAGATAAAGAGGGACGGCGCCGCACATAGATACGTCGTTTACGGTTCCGTTTACCGCCAAATCGCCTATATTGCCTCCGGGAAAAAAGATCGGATCTACAGTATAAGAATCTGTAGAGAATGCGATATTTTCCCCTTTTATATTAAGAGAGGCTCCGTCGTCCAATTTTGATAAGCAAGGGTTGTCAAATAAAGGGAGAATTATTTCGGATATTAGATTGTAAGAGAGCCTGCCGCCGCCGCCGTGATCCTGCATTATTATGTCATTGTTATTATTATTCATTATCTCCTCATTTTAAATTTTGGCGGATAACTTTGCGGTTCGCCCGTTTGCGGTGTTGAAAAAATTTTTCAATCCTCGAAATACTCCATGTATTCCTGCGGTTAAAAAATTTTTTCGCCTTGCAAACGAACAAACCGCTTTGTTATCCGTCAAAATTTAGTCATTATTTTTGCTAATGTTTTTTTATTTATATTTCGTGTAAAATTCGTTAGTTAAGAAAGCGTTTTATTTATTTTTAAGGTTTGCAAAATTTTAACCGTAGTCTTATTAAAAATAAGTTGGGGATTAAAGCTATGCGACGGATCTTAATCGAAATATTTAAAATAAGCCGCGCATGTTCCCTCGCTTGACACCATACAAGGTCCTACTGGATTTATAGGATTGCATATTTTTTTATAAAGCGGGCATTCCGGCGGGTGCATTATGCCCTTTAGAATTTGTCCGCAAGAACACCCTTTGGGCTCTTTCACTTCATCCGTTATTTTTATATCAAACTCTTTTTCGGCGTCAAAACCTGCAAAGCGTCGGTTTATTTTAAGCCCGCTGTTTTTTATTATTCCTATTCCGCGCCATTTGGCGTCTGTTTTGTGAAAAACTTTTGTAATCAGCTCTTGAGCTTTTTTATTGCCTTCGTAAGATACAGCGCGTTTGTAAGCGTTTTGAAGGTCGGGCGAATTTGCTTCGATCTGTTTTACAAGCATAAGAATGGCGTTAAGAAGATCGACAGGCTCAAAACCGGCTATTACGGACGGTATTTGATAATTCTTAAAAAAGGCAAGGTATGCGCAAGCTCCTATTGCCATAGATACGTGTCCGGGAAGTATAAAACCGTTAATATTCGCATTGTTATCATCCATTAAAGCAAAAAGAGCAGGCGGAACCGTTTTATGCGCCGAATAAACAAAATAGTTTTTAACGCCGGTATCTTTTGCAAATATTATAGAGCCTGCTATTGCGGGAGCGGTTGTTTCAAACCCGATTCCAAGAAATATAACCTTTTTATTTCGGTTTTCCGCGGCAAGATCAACCGCGTCTATAGGAGAGGATACCACCTGAATATTTTTACCGACGGCTACCGCTTTTTGAAGCGAAGATTTGCTTCCTGGCACTCTTATAAGGTCTCCGAAGGTTGCTATAATAACATTTTTTATATTTGCAAGTTCTATAAAAGCGTCTATTTCGTTTACCGGAGTAACGCATACTGGGCAGCCCGGACCGGATATAAGGGTTATATTATCCGGCAAAATGCTTCTTATCCCGTTTTTAAATATGGATGTGGTATGGGTGCCGCATACCTCCATTAATCTGATTTTTTTTTTAGATCTGTTTTTTATTTCGGACGCTATTTTTTTTGAAATTTCAGGATTCCGATATTCTTCTATATATTTCATTTTTATATTGGTTTTTGTAAAAAAAATAACATGCTATTAATTTACGCGTTGAATAACATAAAACGTTTTTTGAACGAAAACCATCCTATTTTATAAGGTTTTTCATCTCTATTCCCGCGCTCGTAGGAATGAAACGACTATTTTATTAGGCTTCTTGATTGCGAACGAAGCAAGCAAACCTTTAACGAGCCAACCTAACCGTAACATAATAAAACTGCCGATCTCTTTGAATCAAAACCACTACCGTATTTTTTGTTCTATATTTTAGAACGGCTTTATAAAAATTTTTTTTATTATTAATGGCGTCTTCGTCAATCTGGCGGATTATATCTCCCTGTTTCGCTCCTATTTTCGCAAGATGACAATTCGGATTTATTTTAATTATTTCAACCCCTTTTATATTATTTTTATCTGCGGTTTCTATTCCGAAAAGGGAAATGGATAATTCCGGAGCAAGATTTTTTGGAAAAATCTTTGTTTTTACGGATACGGTTTTTATTCTTTTATTTCGCCAAATTTCAAGTTTAATAATATCGCCTGCGGAGCGCTCCTTTATAAAGGACGTATAATCAATTATTGAAGAGACGCTATTTCCGTTAATCTTTTTAATAATATCCCCTTCTTTAATTCCCGCCTTAAAAGCGGGACTCTTTTTTTCCACCGCTTTAATCAAAACCCCGCCGTTTTTAGAAATGCCGAAATATTGCGCTGTTTCCGCGTCTATATCCTGAACAATTACGCCCGTCCATGCAGGAATTACTTCGCCGTGAAGAATTAAATCGGATATAATTCTTTTTGCCGTATTAATAGGTATTGCAAATCCTATGCCTTGTGCTTTTGCATAAATTGCCGTATTTATTCCTATAAGATCGCCGTTGATATTAAGAAGAGGTCCTCCGCTGTTTCCGGGATTAATGGACGCGTCTGTTTGAATAAAATTATTAAAAATTTTGTTTTCCGTTTTTATGCTTCTTTTTAAAGCGCTTATTACTCCGGTTGTAACTGTGTGGGAAAACCCGAAAGGATTTCCTATTGCTATTACGGTTTCGCCTATCATCAGATTATCCGAAGTTCCCATTTTAATGGAAGGAAGAGGCTCTTTTGATTCAATATGCAGAACCGCTAAATCCGAATCTGGATCAATTCCTATTACTCTTGCCTTAAATTCATACTTATCTTTTAGGATAACCTTAATATCGCTTGTTTTTGAAATAACATGAGCGTTAGTAAGAATATAGCCTCTTTTTCCGTCTATAATCACTCCGGAGCCTACCGAGTTTCTTTTAAAGTTTTTTTCTAATCCGGGTTCAAAAAAATCTTTGAAAAAATTATCGAAAAAAGTATCAAACCCGCCAAATCCGCCAAAAGGGTTAGGTCTTGCCTTTACCGAATATTCTACGCTTATATTTACCACCGCAGGGCTTACCTTTTCCACGGCGTTTACTACGGGGGTTTTTCTTTCGTAAGATTGCCCGAAACATAAATAAGGAATAATAATAGCCAACAATGAAAAAACGCCGGATAAAAAATAAGTGGATAAAAAATATTTTCTCTTTGTCATATTGTCATACTCGCCTTTTTATATTATGATTATTGTTTGTAAAGATAAGCTTTATTTCATTTGATTCTATCGTTGGATAAAAATTTTAATACGCTTTTAATTCAACGGAAATAATCATAAAATGTTTATAATTATTTCATAGATACAACAATTAAAAAATCTAATAGTGATAACATGATTGATAACAAACTTCAAGAAATACTACCTTTTGTAAAACAGCCTGCAAGATATACGGGCTCCGAAATAAATAGTATAAAAAAGAATTATGCCGATATTTCGGCGTCTGTTCTTCTTGCTTTTCCGGACTTATATGAAATCGGAACTTCCCATTTGGGAATACAGATACTTTATAATATATTAAATAAAAAAGAGGAGATCGCAGCGGAAAGAGTTTTTGCCCCAGATATTGATATGGCAAAATTTTTAAGGCAAAAAAAGCTTTTGCTATCTTCGCTTGAAACAGGCAGATTTTTAAAAGATTTTGATATAATAGGGTTTTCGCTTCTTTACGAGTTAAATTATACAAACGTCCTCTTAATGCTCGATCTTGCGGGCATACCCTTTTTTGCTCGGGAAAGAAAAAATATATTTCCGCTTATAATAGGAGGCGGTCCCTGCGCTTCAAATCCGGAGCCTATAGCCGATTTTTTTGACGCCTTTGCAATAGGAGACGGAGAAGAGACGATTCTGGCTATGACCGACACTCTTATCCGATTTAAAAAAGAGGGGGGAAAAGATAAAAAATCCCTTTTATATGAATGGTCTAAAATAGAAGGGGTATATATACCCTCTTTTTTTAAAGCCGATTATAAGGACGGCTTTTGCAAGCTAACGCCCGAATATTCGCATCATAAAAGAATTAAGCGGGCGGTTATATCCGATTTTGATAATGCCGTTTTTCCTGAAGCTCCGATTATTCCTTATGGAAAACCTATCCATGACAGATTAAAAATAGAGGTTGCAAGAGGATGCGGCGCAGGATGCAGATTCTGTTCAGCGGGAATGATCTATAGACCAGTTAGAGAAAAAAGCTTAAAAACCATATCCGAATTATCCGCAAAAAGCGCGGCTTCCACCGGGTACGAGGAATTATCCTTATTATCTTTAAGCATAGGAGATTACGGTTGCTTAAACAGTCTTATACAACAGACAGTAAACTTTTTTGCGCCTCAAAAAGTTGCGGTTTCGCTTCCTTCTATGCGGGCGGGTTCCTTAACGCCGGAAATGATGAATCTTATTAAAAAAATAAGAAAAACAGGTTTTACCATAGCTCCGGAAGCTGGAAGCCAAAGACTTAGAAACGTAATAAATAAAAACATAAACTACGAACAGATAGAAAATACGGTTTTAAACGCTTTCGGGCTTGGATGGCAGTTAATAAAACTCTATTTTATGATAGGCTTGCCCACGGAAACGGATGAAGATATCTTTGAATTAATAAAATTGGTAAAAAGAATAAAAGCGGTTTTAAAGGAGAAAAAATATAATAGAGGCAATATTAACGTAAGCGTTTCCAACTTTGTTCCAAAGGCGCATACTCCTTTTCAATGGGAGCCGCAGCTATCTATAAGCGAAGTCAAAAGACGTCTTAATATTATAAAAGAGAACCTTAATATTCGAGGAGTTCGCGTTAAGTGGCACGACCCGCAAGCCGGCGTTTTGGAAGGATTATTTTCAAGAGGAGACAGGCGTTTGTCTCGCTTGCTTGTTTCCGCATATAAAAACGGCTGCATATTTGACGGATGGAGCGAATATTTTGATTTTACGCTTTGGAAAAAAGCTTTGGAGCAAACCGGAATAGAACCGGATTCTTATATTTATAGACAACTTAAAACAGAAGATCCGCTTTATTGGGATCATATAGATACAAGAGTCGACAAAAAATTTTTAATAAAAGAATTAAATAATGCGTTTGCTCAAAAAACTACTCCAAGTTGCAAAGATCATAAATGTTCCGAATGCGGGGTATGCGATTTTGAAAAAATAGCCCCCGAAATATTTACGGACTGCGCCGAAGATTTAAAAGAGAAAAAAACGGCGGATAAATCTGCGAAGCCGGTTTATGAAAAATATAGCCTTTTATTTTCAAAAAAGGATAACGCAAAATTTTTTGGGCATCTTGAAATGGCAAAAATATTTTTAAGAGCGTTAAAGAGAGGAAAAATCCCGTTAAAATTCTCTTCCGGTTTTCATCCTATGCCAAAAGTCTCCTTTGAAGATAGCTTGCCTCTCGGCATGGAAAGTGAAGCGGAAACTATGAATATAACGGTTTTAGATAAAATAGCTCCGCAGGAAATAATCGAAAATTTAAACAAAGAGCTTCCTATAGGGCTTTTTGTTTATGATTTTAAAGAATATAAACAAAGCGTTCGAGCCGACGAAGAAATTTACGAAGTTATTCTTAAAGAGGAAATATTTGAGGAATTAATACTTTTGAATTTTCAAAAGCTTGATAGTTTAATAATAAAAAAGACAAATCATAAAGGAAAATATAAAGAGATAGATTTAAAAAAGGTTATCAAAGAGATAAATTTAAAAAAAGACAATCAATTAAGGCTTGTTTTAAGCGCTTATTCTGGCGCAAGACCAAGCTTAATTTTAAAAGAGATGTTCGGCTTGTCCGAAGATATAATAAAACTTGCAAAAATTATAAAAAAACGGAGTTAAAAACGGTTATGGGCAAAACCTTGAAAGAGATAAAATGCACTGTAAATAAAGAGGATATAACCTGCAATGTGGAATGCGGAGCATCTTTGCAGGATATGTTAAGAGAAAACGGTTATACAAGCGTAAAACAGGGATGCGGCGTAGGGGAATGCGGAGCCTGCACTGTTTTGGTAGATAACATACCGATAGACGCCTGCATATATCTTGCCGTATGGGCGGATGGAAAAATAATTCGCACAGCGGAAGGAGAGGCAAAAGGCTTAAAACTTTCGCCTGTTCAACAGGCTTATGTGGATAAAGGGGCGGTTCAATGCGGGTTTTGCACCCCCGGCTTTATAATGACCTCAACCGCATTTGTTGAAAAAAATAAAGGCAGAAAAATAGATAGAGGTTTAATAAGAAAAGAGCATGCAGGCAACCTATGCAGATGCACCGGATACGAGGCTATTGTATGCGCGATTGAGCAGGCGGCGGGGAAAGAGCAATAATTTGACGATATAAAAATTTTTAATATCGCGCCTCAAAAAAATAAAGATTGAAAAAATATTATCAACATGAAATAATATTTATCCCTTAAAATTTATTATAGAGCAGGTAATGTGTTGATATGTTTAATATAAAAGAATTTTTTCAAAAAAGAGGCTTTAATTTTGGAGAAGAGAATTCGGATATAAAACCGGAAAAAATAACCCTTTCCGAGAACAAATATCTTACCGAAAAATTACAAGATAAAGTGTTTGTTTATGGCTGTCCCGAAGACGCTTATACCTCGTTTTATGTAATCAATACCCCGCTTACTCAAGAAGAATTATTTCAAGTAAAAAGATATATATGGAATGAAAATAAGTATGATCTGTATTTTACTTTTAAAAAAGAGAAAAAATCTTTTATTGCAACGCTTTTTTACGCTAAAACAAACCCAAGAGAAAAAAATATAAAAATAGCCGGTTTTAAAGGAGACGAGCAGGATAGCGAGCAGATAGAAAAAATTAATAAATGGCAGTTTCAATCCGGCTTGTTCTGGCTTAATTATTCCAAGTTTTTAAATAAGATAAAAAAAAGTAAAAGCATAGATAAAAGATTAATCGAAACCTTAAAAAGATTAAGAAATCAATTAATTGCAGAATACGAAAAAAATGGAATGGCTAATGATATTGAAAAAACTGTCCAAGCCCTTATAGATAGAACCTTATTTATAAAATTTTTGGAAGATAGACATATTATTAACTCCTTTTTTTATGAACATTATTTCGGCAATCCCAAAACCGGCTATAAAGAGTTTTTAAAAAATGATGAAACTGATAAAATCAACCAGTTGTTTGATAAAATCAACGAAAATTTTAATAATGTTCTTTTTCAAAGACCTTGTATAAGTCCAAATGAATTAACTCCTAAAGTTTTAAGATTAATCTGCAATATGATTTCTCAAAAAGATTTTAAAACAGGGCAGTTAAATCTATTTGATTTTAAATTCGACGTTATGCCTATAGAATTTATAAGCCGGATATATGAGGTGTTTTTAGAAAAAAAGCAGATTAAACAGGGTATTTTTTATACCCCGCAAAACCTATCGCAATTAATTATAGATGATACTATTAAAAAAAAAGGATCAGTTCTTGATCCTTCCTGCGGTTCCGGAATATTTTTAATTTTTGCTTTTCGGAAGCTGTTACAATTAAATCCGCTCAAATCAAATGTTACAATCCAAATTATAAAGCATAGAAACAGATTAATAAAAGATTATATTTTTGGCATCGAAAAAGAGGATATTGCCCGCAGAATAGCTATTTTTTCTTTATATTTGGAATTATTAAAAGATATTGATCCCAAAGAGATAAAAGAATTTATTAAAAACAGACTTGAAAAACCGGATTCGCCTCCAATATTTCCTTACGATTTTTCAGACAATATCATAACTGCAAATTCGCTTGAAATAGAAGAGGAAAAGATTCCGCATAAAAATAAAAAATTCGATTATATAGTAGGCAATCCTCCTTTTTTTGAAATCAAAAAAGATAGCAATAAAACAGAGCATGATTTTTTGGAGAAATATAAAACCGAAATTAACGACAAAACCTTAACCGCAAAACAGATAATAGGGCATAAACAGATATCCCAATGTTTTATGCTAAAAATAAAAGATTGGGCAAAGCCTAACACAAAATTTGGTTTTGTAATCAATAGTTCTAATTTTTATAATGAAAAATTGACAGATTTTCAAAAATTCTTCTTTAGCTACTACCAAATAAAAGAGTTTTACGAATTATCGAAAGTAAAAAATATACTCTTTAAAAAATCAAAAGAAGGGGTAGTTACTATTATATTTAACAACAGCCCTACAAATAATAATAGTTTTACTTATTATCCTATCGATTATGGACTTTTTTTGGATATTTCCGCGGATACGTTAGTAATTGACGAAAATAAAAGCTTTCAGATAAAACAGGAGGATATATTAGACGAAAAAGATAGATTAAGAGATTATTTGATAAGCAATCAATGGGATAGAAAATTATTAAGCAAGTTATCCGATAATAAAAAATTAGAGGAATATAGGGTTGAAAAAAATTTTAGAGGGTTAGAACGGGCTACAAACTCCGTAGTAGAAAAGCATTGTGGTATAAGCTTTAACGAGCTTTCTAATAAAGAAAAAAATGAATTACATGAAAAGTTTGCAAGCGAAAAATATCTAAACCTTGAATATAACAATTATTATAATATTCCTTATATACATGACGCGGAAAAAATAAAAGCATTCAAAGTTAATTCGTATAACGGCTACATTAATGAAGAAGATATAGGTAAAGAAAATAATTTACGCAGACCTATAGACAAGGAATTATTTGCAGGCAATAAAATTGTTTTTAATCGTAAAGGGGGAAAGAACAAAGCGACATTTATTTTTTATAAGTGTTACCTTTCCACCCAGTTATATATAATCAAGTTAAAAGATGATAAACTATACCATTTAATTACAGCAATATTGAATTCCGATTTAATCAATTATTTTTTATCCTTAAAATATAGAAAAAGAATAGATGGAAATTTTACGAAAATTGATACTACGGCCATTAAAAACATCCCAATTCCAAAATATATAGACGATGATTTAAAAAATGAAATTGCGGATATAAGCAAAAAACTTACAGATGGAGCTTATGAGTATAAAGGAAAAATAGCAGATAAATTAAACGATCTGATTTGCGATTTATACGACCTTGGTTATCTTGAAAAAAGAAGAATAAAAGATTTTTTTGCGGAAAACAGAGAGGTAAACGAACAGGATTTAAAAGAATATAAAAAAACTTTAAAATACGCTATAGAACTTTATTTTAAAGATGATTTTGATATTAAAACATATATAGGAAAAAATCTGCCTTTTGGTTTATCAGCTGCGGCAATATATTTTAAAAATTTAGGAAATCAACCTCCGGTTAAACAAACTCTACGATTTATTATCAATCAGATATTAAAAGAAAATAATAAAGAAACTCTTCTTAGAATGCGCGAAAAAATTTTTGGCACAGACGCCATCTATATAATTAAAAAAAATCAATACAAAAGCTGGACAGAAACAAAAGCTTTTGAAGACGGGCAAGAAATATTAAGGCGATTTAAATGATAGACGATAAAAAATATATCATATTGCCAACACCAAAAAAAATGTCGGATAGCAGAATACAACTGAGAAAATTAGACGATGATGACTGGAAACAGCATATATTTTTTCATATATTAAAATGTTATAAAGAGATTCATAACAACGAAGTTATTAAATTGATTGAAAAAGAGAAACTTAAACCAAAAGCGAATATAGAAGAAGCAATAAAAAAATTTATAGTAAAACAGCTTAAAAACGACAAACGATTTGATACTCATGGATTCATAGTAAATAGAGAGCCGAGCTCCGAGCATGGCGGATTTTACGATCTTAAAATTCAACACAGCTATTGGGGCAAATACTTTTCTTTTGAATGCAAAAACCTTGATAGCACATCAAAAGCTCCCACATCATCATCTATAAACGAATATGTTTATAATAAATCTAAGCAAGACGGCGGGGTTTATCGTTATATGATAGGCAAATATGCAAGAGATTTTAATTTTGGAGGCATGATAGGTTTTATAATAAAAGGCAAAACAGATATTATAATAGAAGAAATAATAAAAAAACTCCGTCTGGTTTTTGATAAGAACTCTGTAGGCGAGTTGACAGACAAATCCATCGTCCGCAATGCAATAGAAAACAATAACAATACATTTAACAGCATGCACATAATAGCAAAAAACAATAAAATAAAAAAAAAGATTTTTACCCTTTATCATATTATGATGAACTTTAGCGGGTGAAAGTTAATTAAAAGGAAATTTTCATAATGACCATATACCTACAAAACCCTACATTTATAGACTGGCAAAGTTTTGAGATAATAAAAAAAAATATAAAAGTAACCGAAGGCTATGACGGCGGAATTGAATTTATAGGAAAAATGCCGGAGCAAAATCAATTGGCTGCGGAAGATAAAATAATAGATTGCGCCGATAAAATAGTAACAAAATCTTTCGGATGCGGACATCATCATATATATTCCACGCTTGCAAGAGGAATGGGCGCTCCGAAAAAAATTCCTACAAATTTTAAGGAGATACTCAAGTATATATGGTGGACCCTCGATAAATGCCTTGATCTTGACATGATAAAGGCAAGCGCGCTTGCCACAGCAGTATTTTGCGCCAAAAACGGAGTTTCCTTTGTAATAGATCATCATGCCTCTCCTTTTGCTGTAAAAGACTCCCTTTTTACAATAGCCGAAGCCTTTGATAAAGTAGGAGTATCTCATCTTTTATGTTACGAACTTTCGGACAGAGACGGCGAAAAATCGAAACGAGAAGCCTTGCAAGAGCATCAAGATTATCTTAATTCCAAAAAACAGGGGCATATAGGGCTTCACGCTTCATTTACCGTAGGAGACGATCTGTTAAAACAGGCGGTTTTACTTGCGGAAAAGTTTAATGTTGGAATACATATTCATGTTGCCGAAGATAAAGCGGATCAGGAAGATTGCTTAAAAGATTACGGAATAAGGGTAGTTGAAAGATTAGATAAATTCGGAGCGTTAAACCT
>JAOZTP010000127.1 GCA_029939135.1 Desulfobacterales bacterium | reverse complement strand
ATATTGAGAAGTTAAACTCATTTTAAAAGCGCTTCTCCTATTTTCCATACGTCTCCCGCGCCGAGAGTGATTAATATATCATTCGGTTTAAGCCTCTTTTTAAGATATAAAAACGCTTCCTCTTTGCTTTTAATGTAGGTTGCGTCTTTATGTCCCGCTTCGGTTATGCTTTGGCATAGGCTTTTTGAGTTCGCCTCTTTTATCTGTTTTTCTCCGGCGGAATATATCGGAATTACAATTAATTTATCGGCATAAAAAAAGGCTTGCTTAAAATCGTTAAATAATAGTTTTGTTCTACTGTATCTGTGGGGCTGAAATGCCACTACAAGTCTTTTATCTTCCCATACTGTTTTTGCGGTTTTAAGGGTTGTTTTTATTTCCGTAGGATGATGCCCATAGTCGTCTATTATGATTGTATTATTTACGGTTCCTTTTATTTCGAGTCTTCTTGCCACTTTCGGAATTGTTGTAAGGGCTTTTTTGATGGAGTTAAAAGGTATTCCTAATTCTAACCCTACGGCTATTGCGGCAAGAGCGTTATAAACGTTATGGATTCCCGCAAGATTTAAGACGGCTTTGCCTAATTTTTCTTTTTTATTATATGCTATAAATTCTGTCCGTTCTCCTTTAAAGGTTATATCAGACGCCGTTATATCCGCTTTGCCGTTTATTGCATAGGTAACGCATCTTTTTTTTATTTGTGGCATTATTTCTTTTATATTCGGATCGTCCGCGCAAAGAACCGCAAGCCCGTAAAATGGTATTTTCTCTATAAATTGAATAAATGTTTCTTTTATAGCGTTTATATCCGAATAATAATCAAGATGGTCTTCATCTATATTTGTTATTATGGATATTGTGGGCGAAAACTTTAAAAATGAGCCGTCGCTTTCGTCCGCTTCGACTACTATGTAATCCCCTTTTCCTAATATAGCGTTTGTTCCTATTGTATTAAGTTTGCCGCCTATTACCACTGTAGGGTCAAGCCCGCCCTTTTGCAATACCCACGAGGTTATAGATGTAGTTGTGGTTTTTCCATGCGCGCCGGCTACCGCTATGCTGTATTTTAGTCTCATAAGCTCCGCGAGCATTTCGGCTCTTGGTATTACGGGTATAGCCGCTTTTTTTGCTTGAGCTACTTCAGGGTTATCCGAAAAAATCGCCGAAGAGTATACTACTACGTCTGCGTTGGCAATGTTATTTCTATGATGAGAATTGAATATTTTTACTCCGAGTTTTTCTAATCTTTTTGTGATTTCAGAACGCGCTATATCGGAGCCGGACACTTTATAGCCTGTGTTTATAAGCAGCTCGGCTATGCCGCTCATTCCTATTCCGCCTATGCCTACAAAATGTATATGATACTCTTTTTTATACATGCTTTTATTATCCTAATAGGTTTTTCATTATATCGTCCGTTATAATTTCGACGGCGTTTGTCTTTCCGAACTTTTTTGCTTTTTTTCCCATTTCTGTCAGTTTATTTATATTTGCGCCATAATATTTAAGTTTCTCCGCCATTTTTTTTCCGTCAAAATTCTTTTCGGATATTACTTCGCAGGCTCCGGCTTTTTCCAATATTTTTGCATTTAGCTCTTGATGCCCGTCCGCGGCGTAAGGAAACGGAATATATATAGCGGCTTTTCCCAATGCCGTTATTTCGGATATTGTAGTTGCTCCGGCTCTTGCTATTATAATATCCGCCTTTTGATATACGGACGCTATGTCGTCGATAAATGCGCAAACCGTATTCTTTATCTTATGATTTAAATATTCTTCCTTTACTTTTTTTAGATCTTTGTTTCCGCTTTGATGTATAAATCTTATTTTTTGTTTCTTCTCTATATGATTAAGAGAATCCGCAACCGCTTTGTTAATGCCTGAAGCACCTTGACTTCCGCCTATTATTAAAACCGTAAAACTTTTATCATCCGATATTTTTTCCGTTTTTTCAGCCTTAATTATCTCTTTTCTTAACGGGTTTCCTGTATGTAACGTTTTTTTATTATTAAAATATTTTTTACTATCCTTAAAAGTTATATATATTCGGTTCGCTATTTTGGATAAATACCGATTTGTAATTCCGGGTATTATATTCTGTTCGCAAATAGCAATTTTTATTCCAAATAACCTGCCTGCTATTAATACCGGAGCCGAAGAGTAACTTCCTACTCCTATGATGAGCTTCGGAGAGAATTTTTTCACTATTATTGCCGCCATAAATACCGCAATCGGAAGTTTTATCAACGCTTTTATTTTCTTAAAAATTGTCGTCCCTTTTAATTTGGGAGTTTTTACGCTTTTTAATTTAAAGCCTTTTTGAGATAATATTTTTTTTTCAAAATCATTGCCTATGCTTACAAATAGTATTTCGGCATTTCGGTTTTGTTTTATAAGTTCTTCGGCTATAGCTATTGCAGGAAAAAGATGCCCGCCGGTAACTCCGCCGGTTATTATTATTTTCACAGATTTATATTTTTTCATAGCGTTTTATTATAAAATTTTTTCTCGCTTTATTTCGTTTACTTTTTTATAATTATCATTCATGGCGCATAGAAGCAGTCATTGGCGTTTCATAGCTTTATTTATTGATCTATGCGTAAGCTTGCCCCATGTTTAAAACGGTCGGATATTCATTCCATTCTTTTCCTAATAATCTTCTTCCGTTTGATTTTTTATTTCTTTTTATGCCGTCCGCTCCCCATGTTCCCCACTGTTTGAAAAAAAAGGCTTTTTTTTGCAGTTTGCATTCTTTTTTTACATTCATAACCCATTCGGATTCCATATGTCTTGCATAAGCTCCGCTTTCGCCGCCTACTATAACCCAGTTAATGCCGTTAAGATTTAATTTACCCATGTCTTCAAGCATTGGTTCCACGGATATAAATTTAATCGAAGCCTTTATTTTTCTTAATATCTCTATTCTCGGCAGTCCGTATTTTTTATTTTCTGCGGTTACTCCAAGCCATATATTAGAAGGAATTTTTTTATTTTTTAAGTAGCGCTCCATTCTTTCGGCTCGCTTTGTAAGTATTTGGTATGTATGAAGCGGAGTTTTTTCCATAACTTCAAATACTCTGTTCAAAAAACTATCCGGTATATCTTCATGAAACAAATCGCTCATGGAATTAACAAAATATGTCGTAGGCTTCCTTTTTTTAAGCGGTTTTGATAATCTTTGCGGCATTAAGGTTAACTTAAAGCCGTTTTCATAGCCTAAAACTCCTATTGCCTGAAGTCTTTTTGCCATAACTTCGGCATAGCAGTTTTGGCATCCCGCCGATATTTTAGAGCATCCTACCGTAGGGTTCCAACTTTCCGCAGTCCATTCTATTTTTGTAATCGCCATTTTTTCAACCTAATTAAATGTAAACCTAACTTCCTTTTTAGGCTTATGTGATATATAAAAGCTGTTTTTTGTTACTTTATTCCCATCACAAAAATATACTTTAAAACTATTAAACGAGTCTTTACGCCACTTTCTAAAAATTTCATTAGTATGTTTCGGTAGAAAACCATTTTTCAAGCCATACAAATGCAGTTCTTTATTTGTTCTATATTTTCCTGATTTTATATAACTTTCTAATTTGCTCGGATAATCCGAAAGTTCTATGTGTTGATTGGAAAAAAATGATGATTTTGGCTTGTTCAACTCAAAACCCCTTCCATTCTGTTTGTCAATTTTCCATTTTGCTTCAAGCATCTTTTCAAATCCCACAATATGAGGAGTGAAAAAAAATAAACAGTAGATATTATGACTATCTCTTTCGATTCGAAAATTATCTACAAATATTTTTTTAATGCTTCTCCGCCTGCAAATTTCTCTTCGCTTAAAGCTTTATTGGCAAATCTATACATATAAGATATAGGCAAAAAAAGCAGTATCTCTGTATTTTTATTTTCAAGATAATTTTTTAAATATTTGGGTTCAATCTTTTTGTATCCATAAGGATCAATGAATAATAAAAACCTATCTGATTTTAATCCTTTAATTTTAGATAATATTGTAGAATGCAGACTCGAATAATCCTCTTTTGAGTATGTAATATTAAGCTGCTCATGTAAAAATGTTTTCGAGCAATATTCTTTAATCCTATCTATCTTGTATTTATCAGGTTCAATCTCCGATTTATCCCTATCGTTAAACCAAACTTCAATTTTAGATAAATTAGAATTATTTTGTAAATAAATCTCTTTAATGGCTTCAATCGCCGCTATCGGACTTCCTACCGAATTATTTTTATATATGCCTTCGCCGCACATTAAATCGTATATATGAATTTTATTTATATGTTTAACTCTGCTTAATATATGCAAATAAATACTCAAATATCTTTGATATAACTCCACTTTAGCTTTAGAATGTTCAAGCATAGAAATTTTTATCCTTTGCTTCATCTTCTAAATTTCCTTTTTATATATAAAGCGTTTTCTATGATAACTAAACCGGCTTTTCATTTTTTCCCTATATTAGCCAATATCCCTAACGCCGCGGTATTTACCAAAAGGGATGTGCCGCCATAGCTTAAAAGCGGAAGGGTCAAACCTTTTGCAGGCAGAAGCCCCATTGTAACCCCTATGTTTATACATACCTGAAGCCCAAATGACGTCGTAATTCCCACAGCAAGCAATGTTGCAAACAGATCTTTTGCATTTTTCGATATTATTATGCCTCTGAATATTATTATCATATAAAGCGAAAGTATAAATAACGTTCCCAAAAGCCCTAACTCTTCTCCTATAACGGAGAATATAAAATCGGTATGAGATTCTGGCAGATAAAAAAGCTTCTGATAACCGTTTCCAATTCCCGCTCCGAATATTCCGCCGGTTCCAAAAGCCATTAAGGAATGAACCGCCTGATACCCTTCGTCCGTAGCATATTTCCAAGGGTCAAGATAGCTTAACATTCTTTCGGCTCTATAGGTTGCGCTGAATATAAGGTTATAGATTATAGGAACAAAAAGGAGCACCGCGCTGCTTAAATGTAATATTCTAACTCCCGCTACAAACATCATTATGCCGACTATACAGGCTAATATTAAGGCACTTCCCAAATCCGGCTGTTTTAATATTAAACATAAAAAAACGGTCAGTATTATTATATGAGGGAAAAAACCTATTGAAAGTTTTTTAATATTTTCATGCTTTTTACTTAAGGAGTATGCCATGTAAATTATTAATCCGATTTTTGCCGCTTCGGAGGGTTGAAAATGTAGCGCCCCTATTTTAAGCCATCTTGTAGCTCCGCCTTCCGTAATTCCAAAGCCAAAATATATCAGCGAAAGAAGAAGCAGAGAACCGAATAATCCCAAATAAGCGATTTTTTTAAAAAAATTATAGGAAATGTTAGAACATATTAA
>JAOZTP010000126.1 GCA_029939135.1 Desulfobacterales bacterium | reverse complement strand
TCTCTTGCAATTCCTATTACGCTTAAACAATCGGAGCGGTTCGGAGTAATGCTGACGTCAAAAATATAATCGGATAAATTTAAAGCCTCGTAAAGAGGCGCTCCTGTTTTTAAATTTTTATCCAACTCCATTATGCCGGATTGTCCGTCTCCCAAACCGAGTTCCGCCTCGCTGCATAACATTCCTGCGGATTTAACGCCTCTTATAACGGTTTTTTTTATAACAAAATCCTCTTTTAATTTTGCCCCGGGCAAAGCAAGAGGAACACGCATATTTAAATAAACGTTAGGAGCTCCGCATACTACGAAAACTGTTTCATTGCCGGCGTCCGCTTCGCAAATGCAAAGCTTGTCCGCATTAGGATGCTTAACTATATTTTTTATTTCGCAAACAACTATTTTTTCAAGCCGAGCATAAGGATTATAAAAAGTTTCCACCTCTAAACCAGACATTGTAAGAGAATTTGCCAATTTTTCCGGCGGCATATCAACAATATCAACATACTTTTTAAGCCTGTTTAAACTAACCAGCATAATTAAAATTGCCCTATAAATCTTATATCGTTTTCAAAAAATTTTCTAATGTCGTCAATTCCGTATTTTAACATAGCAATTCTTTCAATTCCCATTCCAAAAGCAAATCCGCTATATTTTTCCGAATCGTAACCGGCATTTTCAAATACCGCGGGATGAACCATTCCGGAACCGAGAATCTCTATCCAACCGGTATTGGAGCATACCCGGCAGCCTTTTCCGCCGCATATTACGCAGGATATATCAACCTCCGCGCTCGGCTCCGTAAAGGGGAAAAAACTGGGACGAAATCTCATCTTTGTATCCTGATCGAAAATCTGACGTATAAATACGGTTAAAACCCCTTTAAGATCAGCAAAAGAAATATTTTCATCTACAACAAGCCCTTCTACCTGATGAAACATAGGCGTATGGGTGATATCGGAGTCGCATCTGTAAACTTTGCCGGGGGCTATAACTTTAACCGGAGGTTTTACCTTCTCCATTACTCTTGCCTGCATAGGCGAAGTATGAGTTCTTAAAACAAGATTGTTTGCCGTATAGAAGGTGTCCTGCATGTCTCTTGCGGGATGATTTTTCGGAATATTTAAGGCTTCGAAATTATAATAATCGGTTTCTATTTCTGGACCTTCGGCAATATCAAATCCGATTCGTAAAAAAATATCGCAAATTTCATTTCCGATAATCGTAATCGGGTGCAGACTTCCTTTATCCCCTTTTCTGCCGGGCAAAGTAACGTCTATGCTTTGATCCTGTTCAGCTTGAGCAGCCTCCGTCCGAAGCTTTTTAATCTTATTTTCAAATTCTTGCTTTAAAAAGTTTTTAAGCTTATTTGCCTGTTTGCCCGCATCTGGACGCTCGTTTGACGGAAGGTTTGAAACGTTTCTTAAAAATAAAGTTACAAAACCCTTTCGTCCTAAATATCGGACCGAAAGGGTTTTTATTGAGTCAATATCCGCCGCCGCTTCAAGCTCGCGGCAGGCATCTTCTTGTATCTGCTTTATGCTTGTAATTTCTCGGCTCATTTTTTCCTTATAAAGCCTCTTATGCAACCTCTTATTTTATTTATTTTCTGCGTTACGCTCAAATTTTAATGCTCGAAACGCTTAATATGTTTCCGTATTTAAAATTTTTGCCTGCTTTAAGAACAATGTCGCGCAAAAGGCTTTCATATTAATTTCCGTAAAAAAGCCCTTTTTAATTTATACAAAATTTTTAAGCGGGCTTGAGCTGTTTCGCCGCAAGATTTGCAATTTTTGTAAATCCGGCAGCGTCATTTACCGCAATATGAGCTAAAATTTTTCTATCAAGCTCTACTTCGGCAAGTTTTAAACCGCGCATAAATTTACTGTAAGACAAATCGTTTAAACGAGCCGCTGCATTTATTCTTATAATCCAAAGTCGTCTAAAATCTCTTTTTCGGGTTCGGCGATCTCTGTATGAATAAGCAAGCGCTTTATCTACCGAATCCGCAGCTGTGCGAAAAAGCTTACTTCTTCCTCCGCGAAACCCTTTTGCAAGCTTTAAAACTTTATTTCTTCGTCTTCTTGCCTTAAAACCTCTTTTAATTCGCATTTAAATATCTCCGTTAATTATCTTATCTATCCGTTAGGCAGCAAACGTTTTATCTCTTTATTATCCGCGCAGCTCGCGCATTTTGCCAATCTTAAAGAACGTTTACGCTTTCTGTTTTTTTTTGTTAACATATGACTTGAGTTTGCTTTGGAAAAAACAAACTTGCCGCTTCCGGTTTTTCTAAAACGTTTTGCGGCGGATCTGTTGGTTTTAATTTTAGGCATAATATAAAAAACTCCTCAATATTAATAAATCTATTATCTAATTCCAGTAGAAAACTGTTCAATTTTATTTAAGTTAACGGCGAATAAAAATTTAACGTCAAACCTTTTGATTTGATCCGACGCTTAAAACCTAACAAACAAAGACGATTTTCTATGGAAACTATTTAGGCATAAGCAACATTACCATAACCCTGCCTTCAAATTTAGGTCTCTGTTCAACTACCGCGACATCGGCTACTCCAGATATAATTTTATTAAAAACCTCCTTGCCCATATCTTTAAGCATAACCTCTCTTCCTCTGAAAAAAAGAGTAACCTTAACCTTATCTTTCTTTGCTATAAATCGTCTGATATGATTTAATTTAACCTGAATATCATGCTCGTCTGTTTTCGGGCGGACTTTAATCTCTTTAATCTGCGCCGTATTCTGCTGTTTTTTGTTCTTACTCTGCCTTTTTGATAGCTCATACTTATACTTGCCGTAATCCATAATCTTACATACCGGCGGATTCGCCATAGGCGAAATCTCTACCAGATCCATACCGAGAGATGCTGCAAGTTGAAGAGCTTTATGAATAGGAAGAACGCCCATTTGACTGGAATCCGCTCCTATTACTCTGACTTCACGAGCTCTTATTCTTTCATTGACGTTAATATTAATCCTCTTAGATTTTTCTCTGACTATACTGGCTATGCTTACCTCCCTAAAAAAAATATTATAAAAACACTTTAAAAGCTTTACGGTAAATATTAATAAATAAAATATAATAACCAAAAACTTTTAACCCATACAACTCGAATATATTTTAGTAGTTAAGCTGCCTTAATAAATAACAAGTGAAATAAATGCAAGAAAAAAATAGAAGAAGCCGTAAGAATGTCAAATTAAAATAATATCTATATCGGGTTAAACCAAAAAGCGCAGCCATGTAAAACCCGCTCAAAAAATCATAATAAAACGCCTCTTATAATAAGCCGCTTGTCCTGCAATTCGTTCTATTTTTTAAAGTAGAAAGCGGACAAAATAAAAAGTTATGCAAGCAGTTTATTACCTTTTGCCATTTTTTTCTCATAATGCTATAAACCTAACAATAATTTTAGAAATTAATTCTTATTTGAAAGTCCAAACCAATACAAACATAAAAAACCCATCAGAACAGGGTTTTTATTAAGAAATTTCTCGCTTCGCTCGACATCGCAGGAAGCATTTTTTTACAGCGTCATTTAGATAGACAAGCAAGGAGAAATCCCTTAATTGTCTAAACTGTGATTTATATGATAAACTGTGCTTAAGAATAGAAAACGCTCCATTATTAAAAACAGTTAATCGCAAAAACAATGATACAAGTTTGTAGGATAACAAAACAATTTATCACATGGCAAACTTCAATATAAAGGAGAATAAAAAAATAATGAACAATTGGCGGGATACATATAAAGAAAAAACCGTAAATTTGGAACAAGCTTTAAGCTCGATAAAATCCGGTCAAAGAATATTTATAGGCTCCGGCTGCGGCGAACCCCAGCATCTTTTAAGAGGCTTTGCAAACATTGCTCATAACTATACGGATATTGAAATAGTAAGATCATTATGTCTTGAAACCGTTCCTTTAACCCTGCTTGCAAACAAAACCCAAGATACAGGCTTAAATATAAGATCCTTTTATACAGGCTCGGCAGCCTCTACGGTTTTGGCGAAAAACAAACGTTTTATTACGCCCTTAAACCTATCTTCTATTCCAATGCTTTTTAAAAGCCGAAAACTACATATAAATACGGCTCTTATACAGGTATCTCCGCCGGACGATTCAGGCTGCATGAGTTTGGGAATATCCGTGGACATAACCCTAAGCGCTGCATTATCCGCAGATATAGTTATAGCTCAAGTAAACCCGAAAATGCCAAAAACATTAGGAGAAACCGCCATACATATAGACAAAGTAAACGCTTTGGTAGAATATGAAGAGCCGCTTTTAAACAGAGGCAATCCGCCCAAATTAAAACCGGCTTCCATAATAGCGGAACATGTAATAAGACTTATAGACGACGGCGCCACAATACAAATAGGGATAGGCACAATACCGGAAGCCCTTTTTATAGCTTTAAGAGACAAAAACGATCTCGGTTTGCATACTCAATACATGACAGATGAAATAATGTATCTTTTGGCGGAAGGAATAATCACAAATAAACAAAAAAACCTTCACCCAACGGAAACCATAGCTACAAGCGCAATAGGAAGCGAACGCCTATACGATTTTTTAAATAACAACCCTGAAATCAAATTCTACCCCGCCAATTATGTATGCAGCCCCGCAGTTATAGCTCAAAACCATAAAATGACGGCTTTAAACGTAGCCACGGCTATGGATTTAACAGGGCAGGTTGCGGCGGACGCTTTTCCATACAACAATTTTTCAGGCGTAAACGCTATGGCAGACTTTTTAAGAGGCGCTTCTATGTCCAAGCAAGGAAAACCGGTAATAATGCTTACATCCGCCTCAAAAAACGAAACAAAAAGCCGAATAGTTCCTTCGATAGACAAAAGCGTAGTAATACCAAAACAGGACGTTAATTATGTGGTTACGGAGTACGGAGCCGTAAGCCTATTCGGAAAAAGCCTAAAAGAAAGAGCAATAGCAATGATAAGCCTTGCTCACCCCAAATTCAGAGACGAGCTTCTTTTCGAAGCAAAAAAAATGGGGCTTCTTACCGAAAAATACTCCGGGTCCAAATTCACCTACGGAACATATCCTCTAAGATTGGAAGAAATAATAAAAATAGGAGATACCGAACTTACAATACGCCCCTCCAAACCGGTTGACGAAAGAAGAATACAGGAACATTTTTACAGCCTTAACATAGAAGATGTAATATCAAGATTCTTTCATAAAAAAAACAGCTTCGTAAGCGACGAAATAAAAGACATATCTCAAATAGATTACCAAAACAACCTAACAATACTTGCGGTTACCGGAGAATTTGGTTTTGGAAAAATAGAAGCGATAGGAGAGTACTTTTTAGAAAAAGATACGGGGCTTGCGGAAATAGCCTTTTCCGTAAGCAAAAGCTTCCAAAAAAAAGGACTTGGGAAAATATTAATCAAAAAACTTGCCTATGCGGCGAGAATGAACAGCATACAAGGATTAGTAGCATATACCTCACCGAACAACA
>JAOZTP010000029.1:10114-19081 GCA_029939135.1 Desulfobacterales bacterium | reverse complement strand
TGGATGTTCCATACGGTTGTATAATCGGTAATAGGCAAATCTATCGCCATCCATTTTTTTTTAATAATAGATGTTCCTCCATGCTTGCAAACCAACAAATCACTTTGTTATTCGATAAAATTTATCATCCTTTTTTATGATTAAATATTAACAAAAGACATTTTTGTTTATATTCCGATCAAAGCTCGCAGGTTGGGTTAAGCAAAGCTCAACCCAACGCAAATTTCCTCTGTCTATATCCGATTAAAGCCCCGTAAGTTGCGGCTTTCTTGCCGCGCCCGTTTCGTCAAGACGTCTTACTTTGGATATGGTCGGAGAATCTAAAAGAAGCTGCGGATTCTCTTTTGCCTCTTTAATAATATTTTTAATCGCCTCTATAAGTCCGTCAATCTCCTCTTTTGATTCGGTTTCGGTAGGCTCTATCATTATCGCGCCTTTAACAATTAACGGAAAGTATATGGTAGGCGGATGATAACCGTATTCTATAAGCCTTTTTGCCAAATCAAGCGTCGAAACATTATATTGTTCCAATTTTTTATCCGAAAATACGCACTCATGCATACAAAGCCTGTCATAAGGAAGCTCCAACTCATCCTTTAAGCATGCCCGAATATAATTCGCATTTAATACCGCAAGTTCGCTTGCTTTTTTAAGATATTTATCTCCCATGCTCATTATATAACAGTAGGCTTTAAGTATTACTCCGAAATTTCCGAAAAATGTATGGAGGCGTCCTATAGATTGAGGAAACTCTTCGGAAACGACATATTTATTATCCTGTTTGATTATTCTTGGCGTAGGCAGAAACGGCTCCAACTTTTTATTTACGCATACGGGACCGGAACCGGGGCCTCCGCCTCCGTGAGGAGTCGAAAAGGTTTTATGCAGATTAAGATGGATTACGTCTATTCCTATCTCGCCTGGAGCAGATATGCCCATAATAGCGTTCATATTGGCTCCGTCGCAATATACCAATCCGCCTTTTGCATGAACTATCTCTGCTATCTCCTTTATATTCTCTTCAAATAGCCCCAAAGTATTAGGGTTGGTAATCATTATCCCCGCAGTATCTTCATCCATAACCGCGGCTATTGTTTCCGGCGACAAAATTCCGTTTTCTCCCGATTTTACCGCAACCGGCTTAAAACCGCATAAAGCCGCGCTTGCAGGATTTGTTCCGTGAGCCGTATCAGGAATTATAATTTTTTTTCTGACGCTATTTTTGCTTTTAAAATATGCATAGCATATAAGCATTCCCGCAAGCTCTCCATGCGCGCCTGCCGCAGGCTGAAGACTTGCGGCGTCCATTCCGGTTATCTCTTTTAAAAAATCGGCAAGCCTGAACATTATTTCCAAAGCGCCTTGATTAAGTTCCGGAGCGACAAACGGATTGGCGCTCCAGCCTGAAAGAGCGGCAAGTTTTTCATTGATTTTGGGATTATACTTCATTGTGCATGATCCCAAAGGATACATTCCGGTATCCACTCCGAAATTCCAAGTGGAAAGCCTTGTATAATGACGCGCTATATCTATTTCCGAAAGTTCCGGAAAATTCGGACCTTCTCCGGTTATATTGTCGTCAATATAAACCCGTTCTACATCCTGTTTTGGCATCGAAAAAGCGCTTTTTCCTTTGCCCCCTTTTTCCCATAACAGCGGCTCGTTTAATATAAGTCCCGCATTTGCAAATTGTTTGCTCATGATATAATCTCTTTCAATAGTATATCCAAATCCTCTTTGGCTTTTGTTTCTGTTACGCATAATAAATAATTGCCGTCAAGTTCCGGATAAAATTGTTTTATAGGAATTCCAGCTATTATTTTTTTACTTTTAAGCTCATTATATTTTACCTCAAAGCCTTTGCCCAAATCCGCTACGAATTCGTTAAATCCGGGCGCTTCAAACATAATTTTAATCCCCTCTTTTTGAAGCTCTTTTTTAAGATATTCGGTTTTATCATAATTTAAGCGGGCAAGCTCTTTAAAATTTCTTTTTCCCAAAGACGCCATGTAAATGGATGCGCCAAGCGCGCAAAGACTTGCATTTGTGCATATATTAGAGGTTGCTTTCTCCCGTCTTATATGTTGCTCTCTTGTAGAAAGCGTAAGAACAAAGCCTCTTTTTCCGTCTATATCTTTGGTTTGCCCTACAAGTCTTCCCGGAATGCTTCGCATATATTTTTTATTTGTAGCAAACATTCCAAGCCCGGGTCCTCCAAAAGACTGCGGAATGCCCAAACTCTGCCCTTCTCCGCATGCAATATCCGCCCCGCAGACTCCGGGATTTTTATATAATCCGTAAGCAAGCGGCTCCGTAAAAGAAACAATAAAAAGGGTTTTTTTATCCTTTATGCTTTCTTTAATTTTTTTTAAATCTTCAATACATCCGAAAAAATTAGGAGACTGAACAACTACTGCGGCAAAACTTTCGGAATCGGAAGTCAAAGAAATATCGGTTAAACCGTTTTTACTATACCCTGTCTCGACTATTTCTATATTTGCGGGGTCAAGATATGTTTTTACAACTATTCTATGGTATGGATGAATAGCCGAAGATAACGCAACTTTTTTTCTACCTGTTATACGAACAGCCATAAGCAGAGCTTCCGCCAAAGCGGAGGATCCGTCGTAAAGAGAAGCGTTTGAAATATCCATACCCAAAAGTTGAGCCGTTAAGGTTTGATATTCAAATATAGCCTGTAAAGTCCCTTGAGCCATTTCTGGCTGATAAGGGGTATATGCGGTTACAAATTCGGATCGGGAAAGAAGATAAAAGGCTGTAGCGGGAATATAATGTTCGTAACTTCCAGCGCCTGCAAAAACCTTATATTCGTCCGCGGAAACGGTTTTTTGCGAAAGACTTTTTATATGGCTTTCCAATTCCCATTCGGTTAAAGGCTCCGCAATTTCAAAAGTTTTTTTTCTTATACATTCTTTCGGAATGGAGCCAAAAAGTTCATCTATACTTTCCGCTCCTATCTTTTCTAACATTTTGCGAATATCATCTTCGCTGTGTGGCAGATAACGCATTTTTTATCCTTCCAATTGTTTAATATAAGTATCTTTATCCATAAGGGCTTTTAATTGCGCGCTATCCGAAATTTTCACCTTTATCATCCACCCTTCTTCATAAGGAGAGTTGTTTGCATTTTCCGGCGCATCCGCCAAAGATTCGTTAATTTCAACGATCTCTCCTCCTATAGGCATATAAAGATCGGATACCGCTTTTACGGATTCTATAGACCCGAATTCATCCCCTTTATTAAAAACATCGCCTATCTCCGGCAACTCTACAAACACTACGTCGCCGAGTCTATCCTGCGCGTAATCGCTTATTCCTATTGTCGCATTCTCTCCTTCTCGCTTGACCCATTCATGGTCTTCGGCATATAGCAAATTATCCGGTAGAATTAATTCGTTAATCTCTTTCATTATATATAAAGCCTCCGTAATATTATTTTGTTAAACTTATATCGGCAAAACCATCCCGTTTTACGAGGGTTCGGCGCTTCCCTTGTTGACGTTACATAACAAAAAGATTCGTCGGCAAAAATAAAAATCCTCATTTATAGATAGTCAAAAAACCCTTTTATTATTTAAGCGATACAAAAATAGACAAAGTTTAAAATGAATTGTTTAAAACGGTTTGCATAAAAAATTTTGTTTTTCCATTTGCAACTTCGCATATCAGTATCCTTTACTTCAGCATCGGCAATTAATATTTATTGCAATTAAAATTTTATTTTTAAAACAATAAGATAAAAAATACAATAAAAAACCGAAAACCGAATAAGTAATCTTGACATAAGGGATGTCGCTTGTTAGAGAAAGAAACCAATCGGGGCGTAGCGCAGTCTGGAAGCGCACTTGAATGGGGTTCAAGCGGTCGCTGGTTCAAATCCAGCCGTCCCGACCATTTTTTATAAACTTATCTTTTTAAACGCATCTTTTAACATCCTATTATAAAAGCAATAGACAAAGCAAAATTTAATCTCTTTTTACATGTTTGATCTTTTTTGGCGAAAGCGAACCGTATTGAAAAAACGGCTCTAATCAAGAAAATCTTAAAAAATTTTTGGATTCTATTTATTTTATATATAAAATAAAAAACCGAGATGATATAATAAAGCTTTTTTCCGAAACATATATTGATTTTGTTAAAAAAGATTATCAAAAAAAATACAAAAGGGTAAAAAAAAATCTTAACGATTTTATAGAAAAAAAGATAGCGGAATTAAAATTGTTTAGAGAGGCTGCTTAAAAGTATTGCGGGGCATGCCTTCCGAATTAATACATTGTATGACAACCTCGCCGCCTTATTATAACGCCCGCGCATATTCGGTTTGGAAAAATTTAAGCGATTATTTATAAAGATATGAAAAAAATCATCCGTCAAGCTTATAGGGTTTTGGATAACCATAGAGCCTATGTTCTTAATGTGGGCGATATTTTCGATAATGACAACCTTACTACAAAATCGGTATGGGGAAAAAAACGCCTTCCGCTTGGCGCATATTTTATAAAAATTTTTGACCGCCGCCGGTTTAATATACGGCTTTTCAAACGACTGATATGTTTTTTTGGATTGGATAGGATTTAATTTTGTTTATAATTTTTAAAAGCGTTCGAGCATATTGTTTTACAAAATTATCCGCGGAGATGCCGCATTGCGACATCTCCGCTTTAATATATCTGCTACAAATTTATACTTTCAATCTGCAAAGGCGTAGCTATTGCTCCGCAACTCTCTTTTAAAGCCAAAAGCCCCTTTTTTTGCTCCTTTAATATATCAAATAATTTTTCGGCTATATTAGTCTCTTTTTTGTAAGCCTCAATCTGTAAATCTATTCTTGTTATTATTTTATCTATATAAAAGGAGAATTGTTTATCGTAAAGTTGGCACTGGTATTCTTTATCCAAAGCTTTTTCAAATAAGGCTTTAAGGTCTTCATATTTCGGAATGTAACCTATAGGGGTTTTTATAGCTTCAACTTCATTATGGACTCTTGCTTCAAGCCACCCGAGCCACACTTTTACGTCTCTTTTTTCTCCAAGTAAAGTTTTTCCTTCTCCGCCTCTTGACTGACGAGTAAGAAAATAATTGAGCCCCGCTATTATAGGTTGATGCGCCGGGTCTATTTTTTTATTGCCGAAAAATTTAAATTGAGCGTCAAGATAATCGGCAAGGTCTCCTGGAATAAACTGAGCGTTTGCCCAAGGCGCTCTTTTAACCCCTTTTGCGCCCACTTCAGTTGCGGTTGCCGCAGATACTATAGAGGCGCCTATTACGACTCCGGAATCCGTATCCTTTGCAACCCATACCGGAGGCATAGTATCGCTGTCTCTGCCGCTGTATGTTATTATTCTTATTTCGGCTCCGTTAGGGTCTTCCAATTTTTCGGAACAATTAGACAAAGCGTTTGCTCTAAGGGTTACTCTGGCGTTAGGATGAGATATTGGAACAGGCTTTCCTTTTTTGTCCGTCATCCCTTTTGTCCATTTGCCGTAAAAATTTATTCCTTTTTCCGAATGCTCTTCGAGGTTGCCCGTCCAATGGGGTTTTCCGTTTTCGTCTATTAAAACGTTAGACCATATTACCTCTGTTTTTTCGTTTCTTAACAGATCCATTAATATAGGATCCCCTTCGGAATTAACATCCTCTACTATTCCGAATATTCCGCATTCCGGGTTTATGGCTTTTATTATTCCTTTATCGTCAATCCACATTTGAGCCAGATCGTCGCCTACAAAATGGGTTCCCGCCATAGCGGTAGTGGTTTTTCCGCATCCGCTGGGGGCGGCGCCCGCAATCCATGTAAATCTTCCTTTTTTCCCTTCAAGTCCGGTTATAAACATATGTTCGGCGAGCTCGTTTCCTCTGTTTGTATAAACCGCTTTATCAACTGAAAATCTATGATTTCCTTTTTTTAAAAGAAGTGTATTTCCTGCATAAGTGCAGTTAATGCTGTATGTTGTCCGACATTTTCTATCCATATATACTCTTGCGTTCGGCAAATCCTCGGATCTGTTTAAGCCTTGACTGTGTATATTAACATATAAATGCTTAACTCTTTCAATCTCTTTATCAAAATTTTCAAACAGGTTTCTGTATAGTATATCCGCGCTGTGAGCGACATAAGCGGAGCTTGTAATTTCAATGGCGGGGTTGGAAGCGTCCGCGCCCTTTGGTCCTCTTATATAAAAACCGACAATCATTACCATATCTTTCATTATACCGCTCATCTTCTCTTTTATGTCTTCAAAAGCTTGATTGCGGAGTATTTTTTTGGCAAGAGAGCTTACTCTTTCCTCTTCGTCAACTATGTAAAAAGTTCTATCTACAATTCTGCCTTGTTCCTCTTTTAATTCGTAATGTATGGTATGGTCTTTAATCGGAAGCTTTGCCTCCTCTTTGTTTTGCAGGGCAAGGTTGCGAACGCAATCTTTATCTTCGGCAGATCCTGTGTTGATAAAAAGGCTTTTCGGAGAACACATTTTTACGGCATTTGCCAGTTTTAATATAACCTGTTTGTTTCTAATTGCGGATAATTTTGAAAAGTTTATTTTATCTGTTTTATCTTTTAAGATTTCTATAGCGCCTTCAAAAGTTTTTACCTTTCCTATACCGGAAACTATATCTTTTTCCGACATATTATCAGTTTCCATCCTTTTTCTCCTTGTTTTCTTGAAAAAAACCGTCCTTATTTCCGACAAACCGGCATCTTCGGTTTCTCGGATAAAAAAAACGGTATAGGTTAATTAAATTCTTAAACATTATTATTCTATATTAATTTGTAAATTAATATTTTATCAAACGCCGATAAATAATTTAAACGGCGGATAAACATTAATCTAAAACCTTTATAATTATATCCTCCAAGCCTCTTTTGGGAACATGATGAACCCCTTTTTTATCTCGAAAATATTTTATATCGTTATCTTTAACCGTTTCTATAAGAATCTTTTCCCCGGGGCTGCCCAAAGCTATAACAAGCATAATTTCAAGATGGGGTTTGATATTTAAAATTTGCGCAAGTCTTTTTTTATTTACCGCCCCTATCATGCAGCCGCCCAAGCCTTTTTCCGCCGCAGCCAGCAGTATAGATTGACTCGCTATTCCACAGTCGTAAGCGCTCCATTTGTTATTCGATATTTCGGTATCAAGTAAGATTATTATATAAGCGGCAGGTTTTTCTCCTTCTTTGGGACATTTCCAGTCTTTAAGATAAGCCGCCCAGCCTAAAGTTGAAAATATTTGCTCGTTTAAATCTGTATCCGAAGATATTATATATTTAAGAGGTTGTAGATTTCCGGCGGATGCGGAATGTCCTGCAAGATTAACAAACTGTTTTAACATATCCGAATCAATAGGCTTGTTTTGGTTAAAGCGTCTGTAACTTCTGTTTGCTTTGATAAATTTTTCTATCATACCGCACACTTTGTCTCCCTTTGAATTCTTTTAAAAACGGGCATCTGTTGTTTTATCCATGTTATTATTTTATCAAATTCGTTACAAACCTCCGCCAATGCCAGCCCTCTGTGGCTGACTTTTCCTTTTTTCGCAGAGGTCATCTGCCCGAAGGTTTTATTTGCCGAAGGATAAAAAAATATCGGATCATAACCGAAGCCTGCGGAGCCAACCGCTTTTTCGGCTATTATGCCGTTACATCTTCCCTGATAACTAATCGCTACGCCGGTAGGAACCGCTATTGAAATATTGCATTGAAAATAAGCTTTTCTATTATCCTTATTTTTCATTTGCGCAAGAATTTTTTGATATTTTTCTTTATCCGAAGCCTGTTCGCCCGCATATCTTGCCGAATATATGCCCGGTTCTCCGTTTAAAGCCTCTACGCAAAGCCCAGAATCGTCCGCTATTGTAGGAAAGCCGAGTATTCTTGAATAAAAGTTTGCTTTTTTATACGCGTTTTCCTCGAATGTTTTACCGTCTTCTTCTACGTCCGGCAGCTTTCCGAACTGTTGAAGGTCTTTTATATCAATCGGAAAACCTTTCAGCATTTCTTGTATTTCGGCTGTTTTGCCTTTGTTTGTAGTGGCGAGTATAAGAGTAATTTTATCTTCCATAATAATACCTTTATAAAAATAGTGAAGATTATAATCTTGGCGCAATAACAAGACTAATAAAAATAAATAATGAAATTCCATAAATCAGAAAAACATATTTAGGCATAAATAAAAACAAGCCTCTTTTTTTCTCTGCTTACGAGAAAGCTTCAGACTATATATGAAGAAAAAAACGACAGGAATTATGCCAAGTAGACCAATTGATAAGACTGTTTCCAAAACGACTAAAAATCCCGTCTTAATATCAAAACGATTAATAGGAATAATCTCAACAAAACCTTCTATAACTTCCTTTTAAGATTATAGGGTAAAATTAAATATAGCTTAATAAACTCATTTTGTTGGATTTTAATTTTATGTATTCAAAATAGAAAAAATTCAGACAAATATCTTGCCCGGATTTAATATTCCGTTAGGGTCGAAGATGTTTTTGATTTTTTTCATAAGGTTTAACTCAACCTCTTTTATCTCTTTGGGCATGTAGGCGGCTTTTGTTATTCCTATTCCGTGTTCGCCGGATATTGTGCCTCCCAATTCAAGCGCGTAATCTAATATATCCTCTACCGCTTTTTTCCCTTTTTGCAACTCTTTTTCATTATCCTTATCAAGCATTATATTTATATGTATGTTGCCGTCTCCGGCATGCCCGAAGGTTATTATCATAAGACCGGTCTCTTTTTTTAACGCCTCGATTCTGTTTGTCATATCCGGTATTTTGCTTCGGGGAACCGCTACATCCTCACTTATTTTAAAGGAACCGTATTTAAATAAAGCCGGAGATATTGAGCTTCTCGCTTTCCATAAAGCCGCCTCTTCATCTTTTGTATTTGCATTTTTTATCTCTTTGGCGCCTGTGTTACGGCATAATGTGTTTAACCGCTTT
>JAOZTP010000029.1:0-10104 GCA_029939135.1 Desulfobacterales bacterium | reverse complement strand
CGCTCCGGCGTTTGTATCTAAATCCGTATTTGTAAAGTTTGCAACGCAGGTAATAGCCGCATTATCCATGTATTCAATTTTTCTTGGTATAATGCCGGATTTTATTATTGCGGATACAGTTTGTGAAGCTTTTTCCATAGTATTAAATATTACCATGATTGTTTTTGTAGCAGCGGGAAGGGGTAAAAGTTTTAGAATAATGCGAGTTGCAACTCCAAGCGTTCCTTCGGATCCGACTATAAGACGGGTTAAATCGTATCCTACAACACCTTTTGCGGTTCTTACTCCGGTATTGATTATGCCGCCGTCTGGCAGGACGACTTCAAGCCCCAAAATGTAATCTCTTGTTACGCCGTATTTTACGGCTCTGGGTCCGCCGGAACATTCCGCAACATTGCCTCCTATTGTGGAGAAAGCGGAGCTTGCGGGATCCGGCGGATAAAAAAGTCCTTTTTTTTCTACGGCTTTGTGCAATACTCCGGTAACTACTCCGGGTTCCACCTCCGCCGTAAGATTGTCGGCGTCTATTTTTATAATACGGTTTAAACGAGTCAGCGCCATTACTACTCCCCCGTAAACAGGCAAAGCCCCTCCCGTCATACCTGATCCAGCGCCTCTCGGTATTACAAAAAAAAAATTTTCGTTGGCAAGACGCATTACGGAGGCAACCTCGCCGCCGTTTTTAGGAAAAATTACGGCATCTGGCATAAAATGCTTTTTTGTCGCATCATATCCATAACATACGAGATCTTCCTTTTTAAAAGCGCAATTTTTTTCTCCGCAAATATTAATAAGTTTACGTAATATATCGTCCGAAATTAATTTTTTATGCAATTCGGAGCGCATTGCTTTTATTCCGGTTTAACTATTACTTTTATTTCCGGTTCTATATCCGCGTAAACTCTAACGGGTATCTTGTATTCGCCAAGATGTTTTATAGGCTTTTTAAAAAGCAGCATTCTTTTTTCTATTTCTATGCCTTTTGCCGCAAAAGCTTGAATAATATCGGTTAGCGTTACCGATCCGTAAAGTTCTTCTCCCTGATTTACTTTTGCCTTTATTGTGCATTCCGCCCCTTTAATTCTTTCGGCGGTCTCTTCGGCTATTTTTCTTTCTTTTGCTATCTGAAGTTTAAATTTCTTTTTTTCCTGCTCGATTATTTTTCTATAAGCCGGAGTAGCCGGAACCGCTTTATTGCGCGGCAAAAGGTAATTTCGGGCGTAACCGTCCGCCACTTTCACTTCGCTTCCTACGATGCCCAACGTGTTTATCGTTTCCTTTAATATAACTTTCATTAAAATGTAACCTCCGTTATCCGTAGTATAAATAGTTTTTGCAAAAAATTTTACAAAAACATAGTAGATATTTTTCCTCTGTTTAAATTTCGCCGTCTAACTTTGCAATTTGCCCGTTTTAGGCGTATAAAAAATCGCTTTGTTATACAGCAAACTTTTATCATTCTTTTTTGCGTTTAAATATCTGTTAAGGGGCGTTTTTTACAGACGTTTTATTTTCAATTTTTCTAAAATTAAACCAAGTATCAAAAAGCCCCGCCGCTATCAAAGCAAATAATAAATATTTTATCGATATAACAACGGCAAATAAAAGCGGTTTTACCCCTTTATTGATTTTTTTCTTTTCTAAATAATAGGATATTATCGCCCAACCCTGAAAAAAATATACGTTAAGCAAAACTATAAGCCCGTTTACTCCGATAAGCTTCCAATCTCCTATGGGAAGCAGTATTAAAACCGCGCTTATTATAAGATACCATACAAGATTATCTCTGGCTCTCCAGCAATTAGGTTTCCCGAAATTCGGAAACGCAATTTTCTTTGCAAAGCTTCCTCTTGCGGTTAGAACTGTTATAACGGATATAAACAACGCGCCGGATAATATAAGTCCCGGCATTATTCGGACAATAAGAAACTCTAATCTTCCCATAGAAGCGGTAAAAAGCTTTATTTCGCTTTCTGATATTCCCGCCTCTTTATATAATGTTAAAATAATATTAAGATTCGTATTTACAAAGCCCGCCGTTAACTCAAGTATGCCTTTATTAGCCGCGCTTGCGCAAAGGAATATCAATAAAAAAGCACTAAACGCTCCGCCAACGCAAGCTTTTGTTATAACGCTTTCTAACGAAAACTTTGCTTCGGTTAATTCGCTCAGCATAAAGCCTAATATAATGAGCCATAAAAAGATTATGGAATAAAAATAATTATCCGAAATATAAAAAATAAATGGGCTAAACGCTCCGATAAATATAATGGAAATTCTTCTGCCTAACCTAATCCTATAAAAAAAAACGGGCAAAGGGGTAAAAATAGCGCATAATCCGCCTAAAAATGGAAATGCTATCGGTATGAAGTATAAAGAGATTATTATTCCGAATTCACAAATAATGCTTTTCATTTCACTTGCAGGCTTCACTGTTTCATATGCTTATATTTTTATTGAAAAATTTCGCCTCGCTTCGTTGACATACAAAAAAAATTGCTCTTGGTTCCGTAGAGCGAAGCGAAAAACTTCTTTATTATTTCCTTGTAACCTGTCTCCACTTTATAACAACCCTTTTTTGCCTGCTAACTTGGCAACCAGAATTTTATAATATCCTTAATTCAAATTTCCTACATAAGGCAGCAAAGCGATCATTCTTGCGCGCTTTATCGCCAATGTTAGTTTGCGCTGATGTTTTGCGCATGTGCCAGAAATGCGTCGAGGTATTATTCTGCCTCTTTCGGTTACGAAATAACGCAAATTTTTAGGCTGTTTATAATCGATTTCCTTGCTCGCATCCGTGCAAAAACGGCATACGCGGCGTCTCGGATATACTCTTTTGTTTCTCTGTCTTCTTCCTCTCGGATTTCTATCGTATGCCATCTTATTCTTCCTTCCCGTTATTTTCTTCTTCTTTGTTTTCCTTATTATCGTCCGCTTCCTTATTAGATGCGGTTTCTTCTTTAGATTCCGTCGCCTTTTTAGGCTCGGCTTCCTCTTTAGATTCCGCTTCCTCGCCTTTTTCCTCTTCAGCCTTTTGCGCCGCTATTTTTTCCGGATCCGTATCTTTGTCTATAAGGATAGTCATATATTTCAGAATAGAGTCTTCTATTTTAAAATTTCTTTCTAATTCCAATACTACTTTTCCGTCTCCGCAATAATCGAGCCTTACATAATAACCTCGGCTCTTCTTTTCAATTTCGTAAGCGAGCCTTCTATCTCCCCATTCGTCAAATTCGATTATAGCTCCTTTTTTTTCCTCGACTATGCCGGATACTTTTTCAAAAAGCTGTTTTCGTTTCTCTTCGCCTCCGTCCTGATCAATAATAAAAATAGTTTCATATCTTCTCATATTTCTTCTCTCCTCCTTTCGGATGTTAAGCCCTTATTTCGATATTTATAAACCAAAATATATTATATCTCATAAGAGCAAGGGGTTAATAAAACTTTTTCAATTAACACTACTAAACTATTTGTGTCAATTAAATTATTATAAAAAATCGCCCTTATCTTTTACTTTGCAAATAATAAGGATAAATTTTTATCCTTGCCTTTTTTTACTATAATAACTTTTGATAAATTCAAAATAATCAAAGAATTAAAATAAACCGATTTTTTAAAAAATAGACATAAGCAAAAGCCGCCGCGCTTAACAAAACCTTATATTGATTTTAAAATATAAACTTCAAGAATTCGCGAACAAATCGGATATGTCTGCAGATTGAACGGGAATGATTAAAAGTATAGCAGACTTGCTTATTGGTTCCGAAATTTTTATAATTAGCCTTAATCTATGCTTTTGGTTTCTAAAAAATTTTCGGCTATTATTTCTCCGTATTCGGTTAAAAAGCTTTCGGGATGAAACTGAACTCCGTAAAGCTTATATGCTGGACATTCTATTCCCATTATTGTTCCGTCTTCGGTTTTTGCGGTTGTTTGAAGAGGCGAATTCGTATTCAAGCCTACTGATAGCGAATGGTATCTTGCGGCTTTAAAGGGAGATTTAATATTTTTAAAAACTCCTTTTCCGTTATGATGTATTAAAGAGGTTTTGCCGTGAACCGGAATAGGCGTTTTTAAGGTTTTGCCTCCAAACGCCTCATTTATGCTCTGCATTCCCAAACATACTCCGAGTATCGGTATTTTTTTTGCAAATTTTTTTATTAACTCAATAGATATTCCGGCATTTTTCGGATCTTTTGGTCCCGGACTTATAAGAATATAATCCGGTTTTATTTTTTCAACATAACTAACCGATACTTTATCGTTTCTACAAACTTTTATGTTAAGATTAAACGGCATAAAAAGCTGAACCAGATTGTAGGTAAAGGAATCGTAATTGTCTAAAACAAATAATTCGGGTAAAGCCATTTTGATTATGATATTAGGTTGTATGCGTTTTTTTGCATTGTTTTAAAATCCTGTTCCTCAAGCCCCGCTCCAAACGCTATTTTTTTTGCGGTTTCTATGTTTATTAGGTTTGCCGGGGAATGAGTGTCTGTATTTATAACTGTTTTTGCGCCGATTTTTTTTGCAAGTCTTGCGACATGTCCGTTTGTTAAGCTGTGTCCCGCTCTTGCGGTTATTTCAAGCATAACATTATTTTCTTTTGCAAGTATTACATTTTGTTCTGTTATTAATCCGGGATGGGCTAATATATCGGCTCTGGCTTCTATTGCGGCTTTGTTTGTGCCTATTGCCACAGGTTCGGCTATTGTTTCGCCATGAACTATAACTATTTTTGCGCCGAGTTTTCTTGCGTTTAAAACTTTATCTTTTATTAGCGCAGGCGGAACATGGGTTATTTCTATGCCGGGTATTACTTTGATATTTTTTAATATATCGTTTAATTCCGAAGCTATGGATACTATTTTGGGTATTATAAAATTCATGTTAGAGCCGTCGTCATGATCGGTGATGGCTATCCCTTGTAAGCCTATGCTTTGCGCCCGGCGGACAAGCTCCGCAGGGATTAATTCTCCATCCGAATATATTGTGTGAGTATGCAGGTCTATCATTTTCAAGTTGTTCTCCTAAATTTTTTTTACAATCTTTGTTAAATATCCTTTTTGTAACATTTCAAGATTAAGTAAAAAATCGGAATTGTCAAAATATTCTCTTAACGGGTTCTTGCTTGTCAGCCATCCTCTTCCATCCGTAATCCATATAAATGTTATTTCCTGATTATTCCAGTATGAATTCATTTTTATATATTCGGTTGCGGTAGATTTTAGCTTGGAACCGCCTCCGCCGTAAAAATTTGTTTCGATAAAATAAAGTTTTTCTTCTTTATTAATGGCAAAATCTATAATTCTTGACGTTTTATCTTGGGTTACGGATATATTCCATTCCGATTTTATTTTTTTTGCCGTAGCTTGAGATAAATATCTTGCGTTGGTATTTTTACAGGCATCCGCAACAAAATTTTCAACTATAGCTTCCATTAATTTGCCGCCTCTATTTTTTCTGGCGTTGCTGTCCAAACCTGCTTCTACGCCAGTAACATAATCGGGAATGTTTTTGATTTTTTGTCGAGATAATAGGTCTCCTATGCCGGATTTAACGATAAATTCGGCAAAATCATTCGCCTGTTCTTCGGTCGGAGATTTTATGGAAAAATCAAAATTTTTATACAAAAAATGATTTACATTAACCAAAACTTCAACCGATTTTTCTCTTATCGCAAGTAAAAAAGGGATCGCTTTTATAATTTTAGGGTATTCAAGGATTAAACTATTAGCTTCTTGTAAAATATTTTTTTTGCCTATTAAAGTATTTAAAAGATTTAATTCATTTTCAATCGGCGCGATATTTCCCAATACTTTTTTCCAATTAACAAAATAATCCCACTGCGTAATTTTGTTTTTCAATGTGTCTATAAGACAATTAAAATATTCTTCCTCTGTTTTTTCGGCAATTTCGCATACTTTTTTCATAATATTCCTTATGGAAGCAGACTATATTCAGCCTCTTCTTCTTTTAAGATGTAGTCCGAAAAGGAAGAAGCAGATAACTCGTCTTTAATTCTCGGTATTGCATAGTTGTCAAGATATTCTTTTTCAAAATCGATTCCTACAAATTTTCGTTTATGTCTTATTGCGGCAACCCCTGTAGTTGCGCTACCGCAAAAAGGATCCAAAACTATGTCTTTTTCATTGCTTGAAGCGGCTATTATTCTTTCCAGTAGAGCTTCCGGCTTTTGGGTAGGATGTTTTCCGTGTTTTTTTTCTCCGTTTTTAGGCGTGCCTATAGCCCCTATGCTTCTCATTTGTTTATCTGGCTTTTTTATAATATCTTGTTTAAAATCGCCATGCTTCATTAATTTATAATTAAAAATATGTTTGGCGTTTTTATTTTTTTTCACCCATAAAAGCGTCTCATGGCTTGCCGTAAACATTCTGCACGAAAGATTCGGAGATGCGTTGGGTTTATACCAGCAAATGTCGTTGATGATATGCCATCCCTGCTTTTGAAGGATGTATCCGCATAAATATATGGAATGATATGTGCCGGAAATCCATAATGAGCCGTCTGATTTCAAAACTGTCTTACAGGCTTTTATCCAGTCATAATAAAATTTAAAATCCTCTTCTGTTCCTTTGCTTTGATCCCAAACTCCTTTATTAACGTCGACTCTTTTACCTGCATGACAGGTAAAACCTCCATTAGATAAATTATACGGCGGATCTGCAAAAATCATGTCTATACTTTCGGAAGGAAATTGTTTAAGCGTCTCTATAACATCCCCGCAAAAGAGTCGAATGCCTACTTTTTTAAAATATGGTTTCAATTTTTTACTCTATTATATCAATTTCATCTTTTATAATTAATGGACAAAGCAAAGCGAGAAATCTCAAGCGGAGCAAACAAACTTGAAACCTCTCCTATCTTTTTACAACCGCCTTTTTTTGCAATTAAGCATCTTTAATAACGAAGCGGTTTCTTTGCCTCTATCTTATACCACTATATTAACCAGTTTATTTTTTACCACAATAACTTTTTTAATAGGCTTATTATTTATAAATTTTAAAACTCTTTCGTCCGCAAGCGCAATCTCTTTTAATTTTTCATCCTCTATGTCTGTTTCGGATAAAAATTTGCTTCTTATTTTACCGTTTACCTGCGCCACTATTTGAACCTCGTCTTTGGCGAGCGCCTCTTTAAGATATTTGGGCCACTTGGCGTATGTTACGCCGTTTTTATGCCCTAATATTTGCCATAATTCTTCGCAAACATGAGGAACTATGGGCGCAAGCAGGAGTATTGCGGTTTCAATGGCAAATTTTAAAACCCCCGCAAAATTCGGATCTTTTTTTGCGCTTGCATTATCATCTATAAGATAAAGAGCGTTTACAAGCTCCATTACGGCGCTTATTGCGGTATTAAAATGAAATCTGTTTTCTATGTCGTTTGTTACTCTTGCGATTGTAACATGAGTTTTTTTATAAAGTTTTTTTGCTTCTCCGGCAAGTTTATCCGAAGCGTCGGCATATGACGCGGCTAAAGCGATTCTTTTGAGGTTTTTATTAACTATTCTAAAAACTCTGTTTATAAAGCGGAACCCTCCTTCAACGCCTGTTTTGCTCCATTCAAGGTCTCTTTCCGGAGGAGCCGCAAATAGGCAGAATAATCTGGTTGTGTCCGCTCCGTATTCGGAAATTAGCTCGGAAGGTTCTATTACATTTTTTTTGGATTTGGACATTTTTTCGATTCTGCCGGTTTCAACTTCTCCTCCGCATATAGCGCATTTTTTATTTTGACTCTCGCCTTTAACCTGTTCAGGAAATAAAAACCCGCATTTTGCGCATTTATGGGTTTCCTTGCATACCATCCCTTGAGTTAAAAGGTTGGCAAAAGGCTCTTTATGATCGACAAACCCGAATTTATTTAAAACTCTTGTAAAATATCTTGCATAAAGAAGATGTAAAACCGCATGCTCCACTCCGCCTATATATTGATCTACAGGCATCCAATAATCGTTTTCTTTCTTTTCTATTATCCCGTCTTTATAATGCGGACTGCAATATCTTTCAAAATACCAAGAGGATTCCACAAAGGTATCCATTGTGTCTGTTTCTCGGCGGGCGTCTTCGGATTTGCATGCCGGGCATGTTATCTTTTTAAAGCTGTCCGCTTTTTCAAGCGGCGAGCCTCCTTGTTTTTCCATTTTAATATCTTCCGGCAAAAGAATAGGAAGGTCTTTTTCCGGAACTGGAACTATGCCGCATTTTTTACAATATATTATCGGTATGGGCGCGCCCCAGTATCTTTGGCGGGATATTCCCCAGTCTCTTAATCGAAAGTTTATTTTTTTATCTCCGGTTCCATTCTCTTTAAGCTGATCCGCTATAGCCTCCATTGCCTCCTTGTTTTTGCTTCCGTTAAATTTGCCGGAATTTACAAGTATTCCTTCCCCTATGTAAGCTTCGGTTATTGTAAGCGGATCTAATTTTTTATTTTCAGGTTCTATTACTACTACTATTTCAAGATTATATTTTTTCGCAAATTCAAAGTCTCTTTGATCATGAGCCGGAACAGACATAACCGCGCCCGTGCCATACTCCATTAAAGCGAAGTTTGCGGTATATATGGGCATTTTTTTTTGCGTAAAAGGGTTAATAGCGTATTGTCCGGTAAAAACTCCCTCTTTCTCCTGTTTTTCAATATCTTTATCTGTTCTGTTCGATTTTACCGTTTTTTCAATAAACTTATTTATCGCTTTTTCCTGAGAGGTTCCTTTTGCAAGCTTTTCTACTAACGGATGTTCTGGCGCCAAGCACATGAAGGTGGCTCCGAATACGGTATCTTGCCTTGTGGTAAACACTTCTATGTAATTATCCGCCTCTTTTATATTATGTTCCAAAGGAAATTTTATTGTGGCGCCTATGCTTTTGCCTATCCAATTTTTTTGCATTAAAGTTACTTTTTGGGGCCATCCGGACAATTTATCGCAATAATCCAAAAGTTCTTGAGCATAATCGGTTATGGAAAAAAACCATTGATTAAGCTTTTTTCGCATCACAGGCTCTTTACATCTCCAGCATGCTCCGGATTCCACCTGCTCGTTTGCCAAAACAGTTTGACATTTTTCACACCAATTAACATAAGATTCTTTTCTGTACGCCATACCGGCTTCATACATTTTTAAGAATAGCGCTTGCTCCCATTTGTAATATTCCGGCGAGCATGTCGCCAATTCTCTACTCCAATCATAAGAAAAGCCCGCCCTTTTAAGCTGATTTCTCATAGCCTCAATATTGGAATATGTCCATGCAGTCGGATGGGTGTTATTTTCTATCGCCGCATTTTCCGCAGGCATTCCAAAAGCGTCCCAGCCCATAGGATGCATTACGTTGTATCCAAGCATTCTTTTATAACGGGCAATAACGTCTCCTATGGCGTAGTTTCTTATATGTCCTATATGGATTTTGCCGGAAGGATAAGGAAACATTTCAAGCAGATAATATTTTTTTTTATTTGTATCTTTTTCCGCTTTAAATGTTTTGTTTTTTTCCCAGTATTTTTGCCATTTCAATTCTATCTCTTCCGGGTTGTATCTTATCTCCATTTTTAAATACGCTCTCCTTATAGGTTTTAAAAAATCTTATCTGTTTCTTATTTTTTACTCGTTGTAAATAGTATGTTTTTGAATTTTTGGCAAATTAAAATTCCGTTTTTATTTTGTATATTTATTTAAAATTTCAATAAATTCTTGCACGTTTAAATGGTTTTTCCAATCTTCGTCTTCTTTTACAAAATCGGCGGTTATCTCCCCTTTTTCCAAGCTTTTATTTAAATAAAAAAAGGCTTTTTCTTTATTCTGTTTTAAGGCGTATATGCAGGCAAGGTTATAACTGTGTCCGCCGAGTTCAACCGATTTTTTCCCTTTTTCAACCGCCTCGTCATATAACTTTTCGGCTTCCAAACCCTCTTTTTTACCCGCCAATCTCCCTAAATTATTCCCCCAGTTGTTAAAGGCTTCATGATAATCCTGTTTTATCTCTATTGCCTTCTTATATTTATCAATAGACTCTTTATATAACCCTTCCGCTTCCAAACCCTCTTTTTTACCCGCCAATCTCCCTAAATTATTCCCCCAGTTGT
>JAOZTP010000125.1 GCA_029939135.1 Desulfobacterales bacterium | reverse complement strand
TATATGTGTTTTATTCAAGTTGTCAATAAACAAGGCTTTTTAAAATTAAAAAAGGTTCTATTCTTTAATTATCTCTTTTTAATTTATTGTTATAGCCGCCGCAAAAAATGATTAGAAAACAGAGACGGGTTAAACAGCGTTATTCCAACGAACGCGGCGAGTAAAAATCTCATAATAAAAATTTTCGGGAAAAAAGTTGCATTGCCAACAAATAGTTAATCGCAAAAAAAAATTATAAAAGGAGTGAAAATGATTTCTTTTATAATTTCAATAAAGTCGGGAAAGCATAAATGACAGAGAAAAATTGCTACTATAATATTTTAGATGTGGAAAAAGAGGCGTCTTCCGATGAAATAAAAACCGCTTATAGAAAAAAAGCGTTTAAGTTTCATCCTGATAAAAATCCGGGCAATAAAGAGGCGGAAGAAAAATTTAAAGAAGCCTCCGAAGCTTATGAAGTTCTTAGGGATCCTGCAAAAAGAAAAAAATATAATAAATTCGGACGTGAAGGATTAAACGGAAACGGTTTTTCCGGCTTCGGAGGTTTTGAAGACATTGTTTCCGGTTTCGGCGATATATTTGAAGACCTGTTCGGCTTCTCTTCGCAAAACAACGGCAGGCGAAACGCTCCCCGAATAAAAAGAGGAGCCGATATTCGTTATGACTTAACCATAGAATTTAAAGAAGCCGCATTCGGCGTAAATACCGAAATCAATATAACCAAAAATGAAACATGTTCCGAATGCTACGGTTCCGGATGCAAGGCGGGAACTCAACCTAAAGCATGTTCTAAATGCGGCGGAACGGGACAGGTTGATCAGAGACAAGGTTTTTTCACTCTACGAATGGCATGCTCCGCATGCTTGGGGCATGGGATTATCATAGATACCCCTTGCTCAAAATGCAGCGGGAGAGGCAAAAGACAAGTTAATAAAACAGTATCCTTAAAAGTTCCGGCAGGAGTTTACAACAGCGCTCGTTTAAGATTAAACGGAGAAGGAGAAGCCGGAGAAAACGGCGGACCATCCGGCGACCTTTATGTATTTATAAAGGTTAAGCCCCATAAATATTTTAGAAGAGAAAACAACGATATTATCTGCGCCGTTCCCATAAGTTTTGTTCAAGCGGCGTTGGGAGACGTCATTATGGTTAAAACCCTAAAAGGAGAAAAAGATTTAAAAATACCCGAAGGAATTCAGCACGGAGATATTTTACGTTTTGAATCGGAAGGAATTCCAGATATTAGAAATAGCAATATAAAAGGGGACCAAATAATGATAATAGAGGTGCAAGTCCCTATAAAACTTAGCGCCAAACAGAAAAAACTTCTTAAAGAATTTAAAAAGTTAGAGTCTGAAAAGCTTTCTAATAAGATAAAAAAATTTTTTAAAAAATAAAAATTCTTGCGTAACTGTCGCAAAAAAATATTAAAATATTATAAGGATATAACAAATGTTCGAGTTAAAAGTAATAACCGATTTTGCCGCCGCGCATCAGCTTGATTTAACCGGTAGAAAATGCGAAAATCTGCATGGACACAATTGGAAAATAGAAGTTTTGGCGAGAGGCAAAAAGCTTGATAAAAGCGGCGTTTTGTTAGATTTCGGAATAATAAAACAAAATCTTAAAAATGTTATAAATAGGTTAGATCATAAATTTTTAAACGAACTTCAGCTTTTTACAAAAGAAATTCCTCCCTCCTCCGAAAATATAGCCCGTTATATAGGATTAGAAATGGAAAAGCTTTTAAACAAAGAAAAAACGGAAGCGACAATATCAAAAGTAACCGCTTGGGAATCGGACAACGCCGCGGCTTCTTGGATTAATTCCGCCGCATAACTTCATAGTTTACCCTTTTTCTAATCTAAAAAAAATTTAATCATAAAAATAGATTACTCCTGCGATTAATTTTTTTTGCGAAGCGACAAGCAAAAGCCGTATAACCATATATTCTGTTATGCTGCGGGCTTTATTTTACGATATATCCGATTATAATCTTTTGTTTTGCCGTCCGCTTCCAGTAAATCATTTTTTACGGAAATGCCAAATAATTTTTCATTTTCCTGAAGATACGGCAATATTAAACTCCAGTCCGCATCAGTTAACTTTGCTATCTCTCCTCCGTTCAACTGCTCCTTTTGAATTCTTTTATAAGGATCTCTTATATAAATTGCGCCTCCAGATGCAAGAGAAAAAAGATTTGAGCCGGAATAAGGACTTTCTAGCGGAACAACCTTCTCCTCTTCGTTGAATTTAACGCCGTTTAATATTACAAAACCTCCCCCGTTTAAAGGATCGCCCGCCATAAAAGATTCCGCAAGATAATCGAGACATGTTCCGTTTATAACGACTTTAGGGCTGCCTGCGGCATTAATAAGCGGACGTCCCGCCAGATTTCCCATTACAAAAACGTCTCCGCCTTTTGCGCCATACATAAAAGTCTGCCCCGCGTCTCCGTATATTACCAACCTTCCGCTTTTCATAATTTGTCCGAGCTGATCCTGAGCGTTGTTATGCACATACATTTCAAGCCCGTCTATTCCGGAAGCAAGATAATCGCCGGAGCTGCCGTAAACGTCTATTCTTACTCCGTTTGAATTTTTTGAAAAACCGCATCCGCAAAATCTCTGCCCTTTATATCCGTAACATATAAAACGTTTCCATCCTAACCTATAAGCCTTACAAATAAAAACGGCGTCGCACTCGTCTCCTTCCTGCGGAAAATCAGCGGCGTTTATTATAAGAACCCTCTCCTTGCCTTTTGGCGCTCTTATATCCACCGCGCTTTTTTTATCTATATAAGCATAAATGGAAACTCCTGTGTTAAGCTTTAAAGGCGCTGTTAAGACAAAAATTTTATCAAGCTTTTCTCTTATTGCCGCAAGAATTAAGCCTCTTTTTTTATCTCCGAGATAATAGCGCGCATCATTAAGATGGGTTAAAATATCTATTGCTTTTTCCTTATGTTTATCCTCCGCTTCCGCATAAGCCTGCAGACTGTCAAACATATTAAATGCTTGGCTATAGTCGGAAATCTTCATATAAGACTTGCATAAATCTTTTAAAACTTCCGCGGGTTCGGTTTCGATTTTTTGATTAATTGTATTAAAAAGATTCTCAACCTCTTTATTCTTTACGGCGCCGCCGGCTCTTTTAAAATCTTTTTCTTTTTGCCCCGAAGGAGCCTTTATTATCTCTCCGAATTTATTTGAGCATACAAGAGTTTTTTTTCCATTATTTTTTTTGTCATCCTTTACCGTAAAGATAAAGGCGCCTCCGTCCGCAGCGCTTCCGCCTCTTGCGTTCCAGTAAATATCGGCTACAGGACAAAACCTGTCGTCCTCTTCGGCAAGGCTTTCTAAAGTTGCGTCAATCGCCTGTTTTTCGGAACAGATCAAGCCGATTTTAACCTCTGAATCCTGCAACGCAAAAACCTGCGGTCTTAACATAGAAGTATCCGTAATCCCTATAAGCTTAAAAGCTTTTTTGTAAGGATCATTTTCCGCTATTATAAAAAACCAAGGACCATCTGGCGAAGAGCTTATATGAGACGATTGGATATATCTGTATATCTCCTGTTTTTGAGCGGGCAAAAGATCAAAATCATATTCTGTAGTAGGCGCAATAGCCTCTATCACATATTCCATAGGATACTTGTAAGTTCTTTTAAGCAGATCTATCATCAAAGCCGCCACTTCAGTATCCGTTAAAAACTGCGGAAAAATATTATGCTGTTTAAGATATTCGCTTACTCCGTAATAGTTTGCAAAATCGCCGTTATGAACCAAAGCTTCATGCATCCCTATAAAAGGATGCGCCCCTCCGGGATGCCAAACTTTTCCTTTGGTAGGGTATCTTTGATGAGCAATCCATCCATGGGCTTTAAAATCCTCCAACTTATAATATAAAACTACCTTTTCGGAGTATCCGACAATCTTTAAGATCATCATATTTTTGCCATGAGATAAAACAAAGGCTTTTTGTTCTCCAAGAGAGGAATAAAAATTTTTATTTAAATAAATAGAATTTCGATGAACAAACTCATCTTCCGCTTTTTCTTTCCCAAGTTTGCCAAGTCCGTTTTTTTCTATAAATTTTTCCAAAACATCCGGTTTTACCCTTACAAAATAGCGCAGCGCCTCGGGAGGCTGGACTTCAAGCCCGTCAATTTTCCTATAATCTTTTACCGAAGGAATAATCCCGCCGCTGTGAATATCAAAAAAAGGGTCTATATTTGCCGCTTCCACATCTTTTCGGAATTTTCCATCCAAAAGAGCCACGTTAAGCAAATAATGAGAATCAAGAATTTCTTGAGGAACTCCCAAATCTTCGGCGCAAAGTCCTACCGCCGCTATTCCTCCGCCTTTCCCGTTTCCTCTGTTGTGCATCTGAACCGAAGGTTTATAAATATGCTTTCCTTTTACCGGAACCGAGCATATAAAGCCGGTTACTCCGCATCCGCCCTCTTCGGCGTCTTTATGAACTGTTTTTTGATTTTTATCAAACAGATTAGCTCTTGAATCTATTAAATTTTTTACAATGCTATTTGGGGAATTCATTTTTTTCCTCTATTTAAATTTCTTTAGATAACTTCGTAGTTTGTCCAATGTCGGCGTTGGATAAAAATTTTTTTGCGTAGCGGCTCTTGTTGATGAGGAGATAGTTTTCGACAAGTTTCGCATTTTTAGCAAAACACAACCGAAAATCCGAAGAGACAAGCAAAAGCGAAGCAAACAAACTTGAACGGCTACGCCTTTTTTTTTAACAATTAAAGCATCCTCTTTTATGTTTTAATTAAAACAAGCATTAATAAGCATATATTATTAAAAAAAAATATTCAAGCAAAAGATATAAAGAACAAAAGGAATGAGATTTATCCGGCTTATTTGAAACTATTTTTTGAACGGACATAATTTTTTGTTTGTTAATCGGCGTTTTTTTGATATTAACTGTATTTGATAAGTAAAAAGTTAATTCGTAAAAGAAACAATTATTTTATACTTTGTATCTTAATTGAAGGAAATATTATGCCCTACCCATTGGATAAGATTACCATAAAAGGTTTTAAGTCTATAAAGCGTCTTGAAAATTTTGAGCTTAAAAGCATAAATCTTCTTATAGGAGCAAACGGAGCAGGAAAAAGTAATTTGATAGATTTTTTTCGTATGATACGCGCTATGATGGAACTTCCTTTGCCCGGGCTGGCAAGCCCAAGTTTACAAACTTATATAGCGGACGGAGGCGGAAGCGACGCTTTTCTGTTTAACGGACCTAAAATAACCAAACAAATTGAAACGGAGCTTATGTTCGGAGATAACGGCTATCGTTTTAAACTTGCGCCTACCGCAGATGAAAAGTTTATTATAAATGATGAAAAACAATGTGTTAAACAAAACTTTTCTGAATATATATTAACTTTGAACAACGGAACTTCAACTCCGCTCATCCTTAAATTTAAGGGAAAAAAATTTTATAACTATATCTATCCGGCTATTTCTTCATGGAAAATTTATCATTTTCACGATACAAGCAAATTCGCTCCTATGCGCCGTTCCGAATCTATTTACGATAATGATTAT
>JAOZTP010000124.1 GCA_029939135.1 Desulfobacterales bacterium | reverse complement strand
CGTAATATCCAACATAGCCCCCAAAGCGATTGCGGATATGGTTAATTTTATAAATAAAGGGGAACAGTATAAAGCAAAAACAATAGCCTTTGCAATGGCGCCTTTATTTAATCTCGTAACCTTCGGAGCTTCGGCGACAACTCCTTACGGCGAAGTTTTTTACAAATTTAAAAATCCGCTCCCTATAAAAACCGCTATGAATATACTCGGAATGCCTGCCGGAGGATGCAGGAGACCTTTGGGGAAAATGACAAAAAACGGAGTCGATATGGTTATAAGGGCTATAAGAAAGGTTCACGCTGCGGATCCGGAAATATTAAAGCCTATAGCAAACTTTTTTAACGTAGATATTATAGAGCGCATAAATAATTCCGATTATATAACCGATCTGTTTTACAGTTAGCTTTTTGCGCTGAAAAAAAGAGCTTGAAATAGCGAAAAAGGTTAAAGGAGGTGCTTAAAAATGGCTCATGACGAATTGAAAAAAAAGGTATTACCCCAAAAAGAGTATGATGAATTATCCGTTGAGTTTAGTCTGCTTATGTAATTATTATCCGTCAGAAAAGAAAAAGGATTAACTCAAGCGGATATTGCGGAAAAAATGGGGACAAAAGCGCCTGCCATAACAAGATTAGAATCGGCTGTGGCAACAGGGGAGCATTCTCCGTCTCTTGCGACATTAAGAAAATATGCCGCTGCTTTGGGATGTTCTTTGTCCGTTAGGCTTGTGCGGGTATAACACGTTTTATTCTTTTGAATTGATATTGATTTATGACTTCTGCTTATTTTACCTCTAAATTTAAATATGTTAAAAAAAATATAAATAATTTTTAAAAGCGTTTATTATTATTTTATTAGCAGCTATTTTTATATTAATAGGTTGTGGTCCTAAAATGCATTCTTTTACGACTATTGAACCACCTGAAAGCAATTATATCGTTAAACGAATAAAAATTCAGCCTTTCAAGTCAAACCAGAAAAATGAGGTAATTAGGGTTATGACTTTGATTAGAAGCGGTATAGCTAAAGAAGGATATATTGATGTAGTAGGACATGGAGAAGAATGCGTTATTAGCGGTTATTTGAACATTGGTAAAATTTATAAGAATTCTCGAAGCGAAAGTTATAAATGTACTAAATATAATAGCGATGGAGATAGCTATAAATCAACCTGCTATACATACTATTATACAAAAAAGGTTACGATGGGTATAGATTATACTCTATACAGTAATCAGGACGGAAAGATAGTTTTTGGAGATTCGATTAACTACGATTTCGATAAAACGTGGTCATCTGGCGACAGTAGATCGGAAGCTAAAGCGAGCGCGTTAACAGATGACCAAATCATTAACACTGGAATACAAGAGGTTACAATGCAGATTGTAAAAGCCGTTACTCCTCACAAGGCGGTTGTTAGCATAGAATTACAAGAGGGTGATAAGAATGTAAAATTAGGCATTAAATATCTTGAAAACGGACGAAAGGAACAAGCTATTTCTATATGGGACCAATGTATCAAAATAACAAAATCTCCCAAAAATAAGGCAGCCGCTTATTACAATATTGGAGTAATCAAAGAAAGCCTTGGACTTTATCAAGACGCTTTTGATTTGTACAGCAAAGCTAATAAGTTGTTGCCCGAAAAAGATATTTATATAGAATCTATGACCAGAGTTGAAAGACTATATGGCAAAATGGAAAATATAGAAAGTTGGAATAAGTAAAAGATATTGTCATATCTAATAATTTGGTTAAGAGGTTTGGTTATGAGATCAATTTATATTATTATATTTTTTGTTTCATTTAATTTGTTTGGATGTATCCAATTTGGTGATAGTAAGATTCTACCTGAACGGGGTAGTTCAGATTATATAGGTGTCAGACGAAGTCAATATATTAATATTACTAATAAACATAAATATAATACAAAAGAAGAGTCTGTAAATCCTCTGCCAGCGAATTTGCCTGATATTACAAACGAGCGTAGAATAGCATTAATTATCGGTAATGCGGATTATTTCAATATGGATAAACTTTCGAATCCTATAAATGATGCAAAAGCAATGAAGCGGTTATTGTCAGAGCTTGGGTTTGAAGTTTTGGAATATGAGAATGTTAATTTTAAGAAAATGAACAAAGCGATAGATGAATTTGGTAAAAGGCTTAAAGATTATGATGTAAGCCTATTTTTTTATGCAGGGCATGGAATGCAGATAAAAGGATATAATTATCTTATTCCTGTTGATGGAATTTACGAAACGGAAAATGATATTCAAACCAGTTCTATTTATGCAAAAAAAATTCTTGATAAAATGAAATGCAAAACCAATATCATTATTTTGGACGCTTGCAGGAATAATAAATTCGGAAGGAGTCGAGGTATTGAAAAAATTAAGGGATTGGTTGAGATGAAAGCGCCCTCCGATTTTTTAATTGCTTATGCGACATCGACGGGGGAAATCGCTATAGATGGTATTGCAGGAACAAATGGGGTTTATACGTCTGCGTTGCTTGAGCATATACCGACTGCTAATATAAGAATTGAAGACATGTTTAAACGGGTTAGAATAGAGGTTGTGGAAAATACAAATAAGATGCAAACCCCATGGGAGTCAACATCTTTAACGGAAACTTTCTTTTTTGAAGTTCAAAAATAATAACTATAAAACAGGGGAAAGCTATAATGGGTAAAAAACGTTTATTCTATTTAACTATTTTATATATATTTATTTTTACAATGCTTTTTAAGCTGATTTATCCAAGTTTAGAAATTAGTTCTCTTATAAAATTAATAGGTATTGTTGGACTTATTTTTGCGTTCATAACAAACGTTATAATTAAGCGTATAAAACGGAAGGATTGATAAAATGTTAAATATTAGCATGTTAAAATCATTGTTTCATTGTTTATGTTTTTCAATATTAGTTATATTGATTATAGGTTGTAGTAAAGTATATAATACAGGAAACCCTTCAACCTCAAGGGCTCATGTTTGGAAATATCTACATTCTTATAATGATGAAAATGATGGGTATGCTACCTATTCGTATGTTTTGGTAGGAAATAAAAATAATGAAATTTATTTAACATTAGTAGAGGAAATTCAAGCCTCAACTCCTCATGGGGATAGTATTAATAATTATATTTCCAGTTCATATTTAAATTTATTTTTAATTCCTGTTATCTTTAATTCCGCCGCACCTAACTATGAACTTTCAAAAGCCCTTCTTACCATATTATCCGTTTATTCTCCTGTGGATTTTTCTAATAGACCAGGACCTTACATTATCACACTTTACAATCCGATTAATTCTAAAAAAAATGAAGAAATCGCAGATATATTATATTTAGATTTAACAGGTATAAGCCCCAAGGCAATTTCGGAAATCATCAGAACCTATAAAGCCAAAGTATTAAAAGATCAACCTGATGGTATAGAACAATTACAATCTTTACGGCTTTCTTTTTTAAATTTAGCGTTAATTGCAGAGGAAAGTATCGGTTTTGCCAAGGTCGCTTATGCCGAATTGCAAAAAACATTTTTTGATAATATAGAAGGTTATAAAAATTAGAAGCTAAACGAATAAAAAATAATAGGCAATGTTATTTTTAAAATTGATAAAAGGAGTTAAACATGAAAAAAAGCGGACTATCCCGTTTTTGCGGTAAGCACCAGGATGAGAGGGACGCCGAAGATATAGTTGCCGACATATACTCGGAACGTAAAAAAAATTGTTTTCTACGGACGCGGCAGGATAATAAAGCTGCGGAAATGACAGAGATTGAAAAAGAGATAGATATAGGAATAAAATCGCCGATCAGTCCACGGAGCCATGAAGAAATTTTTGACAACATAAGAGAAAAATATGTCTCCCGTTAAGATCGTTTACACATTAACCGCCGAAGATGATTTGGATTCCATATTTAATTATATTGCTAAAAACAGCATTGACAACGCATTAAATTATCTTAAGAAAATAAAATTTGCAATTTAAAATCTGATTATATTTCCATATATGGGCGTAAGTTGTAAAGCCAAAGGTATAAATAAGGATTGCAGAGTATTAATATTTGAAAAATATTTGATATTTTATAAATTTGATGAAGCTTGCAACGAAGTTATTATATTGAGAATACTTTATGGCTCAAGGAACTATCATGTTTTATTAAAATAATAATGCAGGTTAGCGAGATAAGACAAATTGTGAAATAAAAGAGGCAAAATTATGAAAAAAAAAGATATAGGGCAATGTAAAAGTTTAAGAATTAAATGCGTATCCGAATTAGGATGGTTTGATGCCGAAAAGCTTCTTAATCAGGTAAAAACTGCGGGAGGTTTGGAAACAAATCAATGGACAATACCATGGGATAATGAAAACGCCGCTGGTTTTTGCAGTTTGATAGACATGGAAACGCTTGACGGCAAACATCATAAATTTTTATTGGACGCCGGATGGAACAATCAATATATGGAGAAATGTTTCAAACGGGAAGGTATTGATAAAGCGCTTAAAAACAAAGAGATAGAGGCGTTAATAATAAGTCATGAGCATTTGGACCACTTTTGGGGATTAGAGACGGTTTTAAAATATAATCCGGAAATTAAAATTATTATTCCGAATACATTTTCCGCGGAAGGCAAAGCTTTTTTAAAAGGAGCCGAATTTGCTGCGGCTAACGTTAAAAATGAAATTTCTCATCAAGGAGAGACGGTTAAAATCGAGCATAGAGAGATTGAAAAATTGCATGACGGCTGCGCGGCGGCGGCGTTTGACCTGCCCATTATAATAGGGGTTAGAGGCGAAGTATCCTTATATTTTAATATAAAAGATAAAGGTATTGTCTGCGTTGCCGGATGTTGTCATCAAGGCATTATAACTCTTGCCGAATTTGCCGAAAAAAATATTATTGGCGCCGAAAACATGTACGGGGTTTACGGAGGGCTTCATATTGCTCCTTTCGGAGCTTTGGACGACAAGGGGGAAAAGGTTATCAACGAGATGGCAAGATACAATTTTAAAAAGATTGCCTGCAACCACTGCACAGGTATTGAAGCGGTTATCAAAATGATAGAATTGGAGTACCCTATTGTTAAAGGAACAGGCAGATACGGCTCCGCAAGCGACCTTTATATAGGCGCAGGAGACGAAGTTATCTTTTAATCATTAAGACAACTAATTCTTGACATAATAAGGGCGCTGCTATATAGGCGGTTTAAAATTTTAAGATAGACTAATTAAGGAGTTTTTTTTAATATGGAGCTGATAAATTTTTTAGCAGAGAATAAAGAAAGCATTCTAAAAAAATGGTTTAAGCATGTATCGGAAACATATCATGGCGATACTTCCCATTTTTTAATTAATAAAAAAGACCCTTTTGCAAATCCCGTAGGCGGCGCTATAATGAAAGGGCTTACGGCTATATTAGACGTAATTTGCGGGGTTTCGGATAAAAAAGAAGCTTTGTCTCTTATGGATCCTATTATAAGAATCAGAGCCATTCAAAATTTTTCCCCTTCCGAATCAATAAGTTTTATACTTTTTTTAAAAGATATTATCAGAGAAAAATTTTACAAAGAGCATTCCAAAGAAAATCTTATCAACCAACTTCTTATAATCGAAACGCGGATTGACGAAATTATTCTTACCGCCTTTGAAATCTATTCGGAATGCAGGGAAAAAATAAATGATATTAAAGCAAACGAATTAAAAGATAGAACTTATAAAGCTTTTGAACGCGCCG
>JAOZTP010000123.1 GCA_029939135.1 Desulfobacterales bacterium | reverse complement strand
CAAAGAAAAACCGCAAAAATAAAAGAGGAAAATTTCGAGCTACTAAAAGAGGAAGGCAGATTTGTAAATCCAGTAGAGAAAAAATATCTTGAAATATCCCCGCCAAGAACTCAAGACAACATACCCGATATTTCCAGACTTATAAACCATCTTAAAACCGAATGCGGCGAAACCAAAACCGAACCGGAACTTTCCGTTATAAAAGAGGCGCCGGACATACTAAGAGAAAGCGATTTTAAAGCGACCGTATCAATGATAAAGCCTGTTCGAGACGAACGGAAAACAAAAATAGTAAAAATCCAGCCGAACAATACCGAAGCCGAAAACTACGGCATAGCAATAGATATAGGAACAACCACCGTATATCTTCAAATAATAGACCTTAATACCGGCGATGTTCTTTCTCAATACGGGGATTTTAATGGACAAATAAGCTATGGGGAAGACGTTATATCAAGAATAGTGTTTGCCGAAAAAGGAGGGCTTAACAAACTATCCGAAGTTATTTTGGCGACAACAAACCGACTTATAAAAAAAGCGGTTAAAAAAGCAAACATATCCGAAGAAAACATATCCGCCGTAGCTATAGCCGGAAACACCGTAATGACCCACCTTCTATTAAAAATCAACCCGAAATACATAAGACGCGCCCCTTACGTTCCGACCGCTACAATACTTCCTCCCTTTAAAGCAAACCAAATAGGAATCGATCTTAAAGAACATGCAACCGCCCTAATATATCCGGGAGTATCCAGTTATGTAGGCGGCGACATAATAGCCGGAGTTATGGGCGCTGGAATGTATTTGTCCAAAAAAGTAACCCTATTTATAGATATAGGAACAAACGCCGAAATAGTAATAGGAAATAAAGAATGGTTCGCCTGCGCCGCCTGCTCCGCCGGACCCGCATTTGAAGGCGGCGGAATAAAATTCGGCATGAGAGCCGCAAAAGGCGCAATAGAAAATTTTTCCGTAAATCCCGCTACATTCGAACCCATGATATTAACCATAGGAGACGTAAAACCAAAAGGAATATGCGGCTCCGGACTTATAACAATTATAGCCGAAATGTTTTTAACCGGAATAATAAACGGCAGAGGTAAATTTGACAAAACCTTAAACGAAAAAAGAATACGGGAAAACAACGGAATATACGAATATGTTCTTACATGGGCGGATCAAACCCAAATAAATAAAGACATAACCATAACCGAAATAGACATAGAAAACCTAATCAGAGCAAAAGGCGCAATATACAGCGGCGCAATGACCCTATTAAACGAAGTAGGCTTATCAGTATCCGATTTAGACAGAATAATAATTGCCGGAGGCTTCGGAAGCTTCATAGACCTTGAAAGAGCAATGACAATAGGCTTGCTGCCGGAAATAGACGCCGAAAAAGTTACGTTCATAGGAAACGGATCCCTTCTCGGAGCAAAAATGACCCTATTAAACAACAACATAAGGAAAGAAGTGGTAAAAGTAACAAAGATGATGACAAACTTCGAGCTTTCCGAAACAGCGTCATACATGGACAACTATACCGCCGCTCTATTTTTACCCCATACCGATATAAACCTATTTCCAAAAATAAAAAAGAAAATGGCAAAGACCGTTGCATAAATTTGCGTTGTTTCGGCAGGAATTTCCGGCTTTGCCGGACAACGTTCGTTTGACAACAGCCTATCAAAATTACTTCCTATCATTTTGATAGGCTGTTATGTTTGCTTATCATTTCAACGAGCGCAGAGAGGAGAAATCCCTTAATTGAATTATAAACAGAGAAAACAACTTGATCAAATTTCATAATTTTTTCAACGCCGCAAACGGATAAACTACAAAGTTATCCCCCAAAATTTAAATAGGAGAGATAAAAAAATGCCGGAAAAAAACATAAAAGGTTCAATAATAATAGGAATAGCAATAATAATAGCGGGGCTTATAACCGCAACCGCAATATACAAAAAAAATACGCCCCCTCCGCAAGAAGAAACCGAAGCGCAGCCTACGGATTTTAAAAAAGTCGCCGAAGCCGGAAAAAAAATAAAAGCCAAAGACCTTGAAGGCGCAATAAAACTGCTTGCGGAATCCTACAACGAACGCCTCCAAATAGTTTTAAAAAATAAACAGACAAATAAAAGACTATTAAAAACATACGAAAACTCCCTTGCAGTCATAGAAACAGACGAAAAAATACTTGCAAGATACCTATTTGAAATAGGCGGCATAAAAATAAAACAAAACAAATACGCCGAAGCAAACGCCTACTACTCCGAATCGGTTAGGCTACATCCTGAAAACAGCATGTATATAAGCGGACTCGGATTAACCTTTAAAACCCTCGGCAAATTAGAAGAAGCTTTGGGATACTACAAACAAGCCCTTGAAATAGATCAAAAAGCCTACGGCGAAAATACGGACACGGCAAGAGACCTAAACAACATAGCCGGAATATGGGACGCAAAACAGGACTATAAAAAAGCTTTGGAATACTACAAACAGGCAGAAGCAATACTTGCAAAAAGCGTAGGAAAAGATAATCCTTTCATGGAAATTGTGGCTGGCAACATAAAAGGAATCAATCAAAAATTAAATGCTCCGGCGCAAAAAACGCCGAAAAAACAGGAAAACAAAAAGTAATAATGGGCGCATATTCAAAAGATAATATATTATATATTTTGAATTATTTAAAAAAAATCGCAATGTTAGACAAACCAGCAATAATTGGAAGCTATATACAGAATCTTCAACTTACCCCAAAAGGATGGGAACGTTTTGAAGAACTGAAAAAAGGAACTATTGAAAGCAAAAAAGTATGGGAATGCAGTTTGAAGATAACGAAGATTATAGGCTTGATAATAAGTTTAAATCCTTTAAAGAGGCTGCACAACCCAAACAGGTTTTGAACTTTTTAGAGTAGATACGGAGCCGAGAGCAGGCTCAATACCGGATCATATAGTAGCCGATATTGCGAAATCGAGATTTGTGATAGCAGATCTTACATATAAAAACCCTAACGTATATTGGGAAGCAGGTTACGCGGAAGCGTTAAATAAGCAAGTGATATATACCTGCCAAGATTCCTTTTTTGACGAGGAACATTTCCCGATATAGCCCAATTGGAAAACGGCAAAGAATAAAATAAACGGGTAGAGAGGGCGCTTTAAACCTCTCTACTTTAAAAAACCTTTGCGACTTTATATATTTAAATCCGAAAAAAATGAAACCGAAACTATTCAAACTATTATTAAACATATACCCGCCATATTGGGGAACCGGAATATTTATAAAAAAAATAGCGCCGGATTACAAAAAAATAACCGTTACAATGAAACAAAAATGGTATAACAGCAATTATGTAAAAACCCATTTCGGAGGCTCGCTCTTTGCAATGACAGACCCCTTTTACATGCTAATGCTCATACAAATACTCGGAAAAAACTACTTAGTATGGGATAAAACATCCCGCATAGAGTTTATAAAGCCCGGAAAAGGAACCGTAACCGCAAAATTTATAATAACCGAATCGCAAATAAAAAAAATCATAAAAAATAGCGCAAACGGAGAAAAATATCTCCCTGAATTCTCCCTGCCCATAAAAGACCAAGAAGGCGATACCGTAGCAATAGTAAACAAAACCATATACGTCAGAAAAAAACAAAAATAAGCCACTATTGCAGCCTCAAAACCTATTAACCGAATTCTGCATAGACATTATCAAAAACATCGCAATCGAAATTTACCCCTCTTACATCTAAAAAAAGGTTGACATACAACCGAAAAAAAACCTATTTTAAAAGGTAAATTGCAATACAAATGCAAAGCCGACAAGTCAAACATTCGGTTACCTTTTTTATTTAACTGCCTATAATCTCAATTAAACGCGGCAAAAAACCGTATTATAAGGGAGATGTCCAAAGTTTTTTACAACTTTGCATCTTATCATCTTAATTATAAACATCCGAATAAGAAAGGCGGAAAATATGCCAATAAAGGAAGAACTTGCCTCTTTAAAACAACTACGAGAACAATACATTGCCAAAGGAATAATAAGCGCGGCGGATTGCTACATCTCAAGCGCAAAAGGATCCCTGCTTACAGATAATCAAGGAAAAGAATACATAGATTTCGGGGGCGGCATAGCCGTAATGAATATAGGACACTCCCACCCCAAAGTAGTGGAAGCAATACAAAAACAGGCGGAAAAATTTACCCATACATGCTTTATGGTAAATCCTTATCAATCCGCCGTCCAACTTGCCGAAAAACTATGCGCCGCAGTTAAAGGCGACTTTCCCAAATCCGCATTCTTTGCAAACAGCGGAGCCGAAGCCGTAGAAAACGCCGTAAAAATCGCCCGCTATTATACCAAGAAAAAAGGAATCATAGCCTTTGAAAATGCTTTTCATGGCAGAACCCTGCTTGCAATGACTTTAACCGGCAAAGTAAAACCGTATAAATACGGTTTCGGTCCCTTTGCTCCCGAAATATACAAAATACCTTACGCATACTGCTACAGATGCCCCTTTAATCTCAAATACCCGGAATGCGATATACATTGCGCCGAGAACCTGAAAGACTTCTTTATAAAAGAAATTGACCCTGAAAACACCGCCGCTATAATCGCCGAGCCAATCCAAGGAGAAGGCGGATTTATTACCCCGCCCAAAGAATACTTCCAACGTCTTAAAACAATATGCGAAGAAAATAATATCCTATTTATTGCAGACGAAATACAAACAGGAATCGGCAGAACAGGCGAAATGTTTGCTATGCAACATTATAACGTTATACCGGATATAACCCTAACCGCAAAAAGCCTTGCCGCCGGAATGCCCTTAAGCGCCATAATAGGAAGAAAAGAGATCATGGATTCCGTACATCCTGCCGGAATCGGAGGAACATACAACGCAAACCCCATCTCCTGCGAAGCCGCATTAGCAACGCTTGATATAATCGAAACCGAAAACATATTGCAACAGTCAAAAACCCTCGGAAAACAAATAAAAACGGAACTTGAACAATTAAAAGCCGAATACCAAATAATAGGAGACGTCCGCGGAATAGGCGCAATGATGGCTATGGAACTTGTTAAAGACCGCAAAAAAAAGACCCCGGCGCAAAAAGAAGCAAAAGCGCTTACCCAATACTGTTTTGATAAAGGACTCATACTTTTATCCTGCGGAGTATATGGCAACGTTATAAGATTATTAATGCCGCTTACAATCCCGAACAGACTCCTTAACAAAGGATTCGAAATAATCAAAGAAGGATTAAAAGCCATACAAAAAATATCATAATTGTCGGAAATTCGAATACGCTGCATGCCGCGTATTCGCTACATTTTTTTTATATATAAACATAAAACAAAAGGAGGTTATATATGATTAAATTCAAGACGAAAATAACATTAACCGCAATTCTATCGATTATGCTTGCATTCGGGCTAAGCTCTCCGCTTAAAGCCGAAGATGCAACCATAAAAATCGGAAATATAATTCCGCTATCCGGTCCTTCCGCTTCCGTAGGCGAACAAGGAAAATATGCCCGCGAAATGGCGGCTAAAGAAATAAATGACGCCGGAGGCATAAAATCTTTAGGCGGCGCAAAACTTGAAATGATATATGCAGATTCCGAATCAAAGCCCGAAAAAGGAGTTTCCGAAGCGGAACGTCTGATAAATACGGAAAAAGCCAACATCATTACAGGCTGCTGGAATTCGGCGGTTACCTATCCGGTAACGGCGGTAGCCGAAAAATACGGCG
>JAOZTP010000028.1:16060-19910 GCA_029939135.1 Desulfobacterales bacterium | reverse complement strand
CCTGCTTCTCATCATAAGCGAAGCTTTTGTTTCCCCCGAATATTTAACCGATTCGATAAAATATTTTATCATGATATCGAAATGGTTATCTATGTTAAAAGGCTTTATATCTTCGCCTTTAAGCGCGCTGGTTATAGCCTTAAAGATAAGCGGGTTGCCTATTGCGGCTCTTCCTATCATAATAAAATCTGCTTTGGTTGTTTTTATCATATTTATAGCGTCTTTATAGGTTATAATATCCCCGTTTCCTATTATAGGAATTGACGCCGATTTTTTTACCGCAGATATTATATTCCAATCCGCGTTTCCTTTAAAAGCCTGTTTAACTGTTCTGGGATGGATCGCTATGGCGCTTATTCCGCAATCTTGCGCGATTTTTGCTATTTCTTTAGCCTGATATCCGTCTTGCGTCCATCCTGATCTGATTTTGATGGTAACGGGTATGGATACCGCATTTTTTACGGCGGCCATAATTGCTCGCGCTTTATCAGGCTCTTTCATTAAAGCGGCTCCGGAGCCTGATTTTAATATTTTTTTTACGGAACAACCGAAATTAATATCTATTATATTCGCGCCGCTTGCTTCGACTATTGAAGCCGCTTTTGCCATAATAAACGGATCGGAGCCGAATATCTGAACTGTTAAAGGCTTTTCCGCTTTGCAGCTTTTAAGCATTGCAAAGGTTTTTTTAGATTTATAAACCAAAGCGTAAGAGCTTATCATTTCGGAATATACTAATCCGGAGCCCGCCTCTTTTACTATAAGTCTGAAGGGAAGGTTGGTAATTCCGGCAAGCGGCGCCATAATTAAAGGAGAATCTATTTTTACCGCGCCTATTTTGAGCGTTTGGTTCATATGACCTCTATTAAAAGTTTATCGTATAGCTTTATAGCGTATCCGTTTTCGGCGTTGAAAAAAAAATCTCGAAATGGTTTGACTATTCTAGCGGTTAAAAATTTTTTTCACATTGCAAACAAACAAATTGATTTGTTATCCAACAAAATTTTGCCATTCTTTTTTTTAATAATTTTAGTTATGGGGCTTTTCTATGTTTATAATTTAATTAAGGGATTTCTCCTCTCTGCGCTCGTTGGAATGGCAAGCAAAAATAAGAAGCCTGTCATTTCGAGCAAAGCGAGAAATCCCTTGATCATTTTTTTTAAATAACCGGATTTTTATTCCTATTTTTATACGCCGAATTTGCATAACAATAAAGGCAGTTATTAAAACAGGGATGCATTTTATAGGAGCCTATATCATAAGAGATTGAACATCCGCAACCTGCTTTTACTCTTTGTCCCGTATCTTTTTTAAAGGATATATCTTTGCCGTATAAATCGGATAAAAGTTTCGGATCAACGCAGGCGTTTTTTTTTATACCTGAGGCTTCGGGAAGATTATTTAAGGTCTCCTTTTCGCAGCAGACAAGTAAAGAGATGTTTTTCAAATAAAGATGCTTTTTCATTCTTATAAGAATCTCTTTTTTTTTTTGAAGGGGCATTTCAATAAAGGAGAAGTTTTGCAAAGCGGAAGTTCTTTTTTTTACTTTTAAATAGATATCTAAAAAGCTTGTTACGCATCCTTTAACTTTTAATTTGTAAGCGGTTTCCGCAATATACGCAAAATCATTAAGGTTGTTTTTTATTTTGTTATTTTTATCTTTATAAAAGCAGATAGGATCAAATCTCCAAGCGACGGTTTCGGGACCAAACCTTAAACATATCTCTTCTAATTGATTTATTCGTTCTGATAAGGGGGGCATATTAGGCTCTAATATTTTTGATTCGGAATTTAGCGTAAAATTAAAAAAAAGATTATAGCCGAGTTTTTTTAATTTTTCTCCGAAGTTTTTTTTTAAAAAAAATGAAAAGTTTTTTGACCAAAATATTATGGTATGAACTTTTGACGGGGCTGCCGGAATTTTTTTTGCCGTCATGTTGTAAGGGTTGATTGTTTCAAAGTATCCGATTTTAATCCTTTTTATAAACCAATCCATATAAAAAGCAGGTATATCGGTTCTTCTTGAAGCGGATATTACTATTTTATTCATTAATTTTTCAAAATGGCTATGGGCTAATCTCAGTTTGCCGGTATTAAGCGAAATAGTTTCGGCTGTCGTCCATTATAAAAATTTTTAGAAATCAAGATCTATTTTTGCATCTTCGGATTTGCTTTCAACCGTATTAGTCCAAATTTCTATATCCGAAATAATTTCGCCGGACGTTTTATCTTGCGATTGAAATACTCCGGCTCTTTCTTTTAAAAAATCGGAACTATACGATTTTATTACATAGGATCGATTCTGGAAATCAAGTTTATATTTATTGCCCGAATTCTCCGCCTTTTTTTGATCGGCATAATATCCGAGATGCACTACATACCAAGTGATTTTTCCTTGTTCGGATGTTTTTAATTTTATAAAATCTGCCGGATAGCCTTTCCCTCTTAAAAGCGCCACTTGCTTTAGCGCCTCTTTTTTATCCAAATAGGATACTATTTCCGCTATATAAGTATTGTTGCGGTTAAGCAAAACAGAGGCGTCCGGCGCTTTCATATAAAGCTTTGCAGATGTATTTTTTATTTCTTCTATTTCGGGTTTTATATCCGAAATGATTCCGTTTTTCGCTCTTTTTTTAATCTCGGCTTCGGAAATATCTATCAGTTTGAACTCTCCTGCCCTTTCTTTTAAAAAATCTATATCATACGACTTTACTATATAAGACTGATAGGCAAACTCGGATTTGTATCTTTTTCCCATTTTCTCAGCTTTTTTTCTATCATAATAGTATCCGAGATTCGCCACATACCATGTGGGGCCTCCTTGTTCGTATGATTTTAATTTTATAAAATCTGCCGGATAGCCTCTTTCTCTTAAGAATGACACTCTAATTAATACATGTTTTTCACTTAAATAGGATGCCACCTCCGCCGTATATATATCATTAGCTTCGGAAGCAAAAGCTTGAAATTGAATATTTTCCGTTGCTATCGCATGCATGCATAGATAAAAGAAGACAAAAAATATAAACAGATTAAGCGAGTTACGCATATAACAAACCTTTATCTCAATGCTTTTGTATAGCAAAAAATTTATTTGTTTTTCGCATTATGCTCAAAATTTAAATGCTCGCAATGCGGCGTTTAAATTTTATAGACGCCAAAAACGAATAAAAGCGCTATGCAAAGAAATTATTTTAAGTTTTATAAGAATTTGTTGATAATCTCTGTAGATGGAATATGAGGAGTAAAGTCAGCAGCTTATAAAAAGCGAATAGTAGAACGATTAGCCTGATTAACTATTTAGTTAGAGATTACAGGTTAGAATAATTAAATATAGAGTCATAAGTTGTCAAGCAAATTCTAATCAAAATATAAATAGAGTAAGGTTTGCGTCTAAAAATATTTAGACGCAAACAGGGGCGATTATGAAAATGATGCGAGTTGAAAGGAAATAATAGAGGAATTTTTCACTTCGCTCGACAAGACGGGAAGCGTTTTTTTGTCGGGCGATTTCGACGGACGAAACAAGGAAAATTTTTAATTAAAATATTGCTTATACCAGCGTAAGCATTCTATCCAAAGCCTTTTTTGCATCCTTTTTCACCTCGTCCGAAATAGTCATGAGATTATATTTCCCCGGTTTTTTAAGGGTATTAAGAAGATTTTTTAAATTTATTTTAAACATATCTTTGCAGCCGGACGTATAAAGAGGCATAACTTTTTTATCCGAATGGCGCCGAGCAAGCCTTTTAACTAAATTTATCTCGGTTCCTATAAATATAATGGCATTTTTTGCGGTATTTTTTACATAATCTCTGCTATTAAAGTCCTTTTTAAAAGGATGAAAATT
>JAOZTP010000028.1:0-16050 GCA_029939135.1 Desulfobacterales bacterium | reverse complement strand
AAGCTGTAGAACCGGAAGCGTCCGAAATTTTCACTACTTCCCGCGGGCATTCCGGATGAACGACTATTTTTGCTTCAGGGAACTCTTGTCGTACTTTTAATATTTGAGAAGTAGTAAAATTGATATGAATGGGACAATATCCTTTCCAAACTATTACTTTTGCTTTTTTTATATCCTCCGCCTTATTTCCGCCAAGCTTTTTATCGTTATCCCATAATATTACAAGCTCAGGCGCAATACCGAGTTTATCGGCGGTATTTTTTCCAAGATGTTCATCAGGAAAAAAAAAGATTTTTTCCCGTCTTTTAAAAGCATACTTAAAAGCTTTATCTGCATTTGAGGATGTGCATACAAGTCCTTTATTTTTGCCGCAAAAAGCTTTTATTAACACGCTTGAATTCATATAAACTATCGGCGTAGCCGCATCTGTTCCCGCTATTGATTCAAGTTGCGAAAAAGCTTTTTTAACCGATTGAATGTTCGCCATATCCGCCATCGGGCATCCAGCGGATATATCCGGCGTCTGAACGCTTTGATTGGAAGACGATAGTATAGCGGCGCTTTCCGCCATAAAATGAACTCCGCAAAAAATAATAAATTCGGCATTCTTATCGGACGCCGCTTTTTGAGAAAGATCAAAGGAATCGCCGGCAAAATGTCCAAGCGAAACTATTTGGTCGGTCTGATAATGATGTGTTAATATAAGAAGTCTTTTGCCGAGTTTTTTTTTTATTTCATAAATATCTTCAAGTATTTTATTGTCTGAATTATTAACGCTCATTTTACTCCTTAATAGGTTTATATTCTCTCCGCTATTGTTGAATTTACTCGGAATACCCCGTTAAATGAAGCGGCGAGACGCTTTATTTTTTTCTATTAAAAATATTCCGTAACTACCCCTTATATTAGCAAATAATTTTACTATTTTCCCTGTTCTATCATTATTTTGAGTATTTATGGCAGTTTCTTTTAAAATGTGCAGATTCAGCTTTCGGGCAAATTTTCTAAAATCTTTTATGGTTATTACCCTTATATTCGGAGTATTATACCATTCGGAAGGAAGCTGATTAGAAACTGGCGCTCGTCCGAGAAACATTAACTGGGTTCGGATTGTCCAATGGCTGAAATTGGGAAAACTTACTATCGCTTTTTTTCCTATCTTTAATATTGAATTTATTAATTCCAAAGGGTTATATATTTGCTGAAGGGTTCGACTTAAAATAACATAATCAAAAGAATTCGGCGGATAATCCAGAACCTCTTCATTGATGTCGCCTTGTAGAACGCTTAATCCTTTTTCTATACATACGGCAACTTTTGATTCGTCTATTTCAATGCCGGTAATAGCGGAATTTTTTTTATTTTTAAGGAAATAAAGGATATCCCCCTCGCCACATCCGAGTCCTAATACTTTTGAATTTTCTTCTATCCAAGAGGCTATGATTTCCAGATCGTAACGCATTTTTTTTATATTTCCCTATAAGTATTTTTAAGAAAGTTTTTAATCATTTCAATAAATCTTTCAGACGGAAGCAAAAAAGCGTCATGCCCCCAATCCGCTTTTATTTCGCAAAAACTTACGTCAAGTCCGCTTTTTTTCATTGCTTTTACCATAAGTTTTGATTGATAGGTAGGATATAGCCAATCGGAGGTAAAAGATATGACCAAAAATTTTGCGAGGACTTTTGAAAAAGCCATTACTAAAGAATTTTTACCGTATTCTTTTGCAAGATCAAAATAGTCCGCCGCTTTTGTTATGTATAAAAAGGAGTTTGCATCGAAACGTTCCACAAATTTTTTGCCTTGATAATGAAGGTAGTTTTCAACCTGAAAATCGGTATTAAAATTAAAGGAAAAATTATTTTTATCTTGCAATTTTCTACCAAATTTTTTGCGCATTGATTCGTCTGAAAGGTATGTGATGTGTCCGATCATTCTCGCTACGGCAAGTCCGGCGTTAGGCTTTTTTTTGTCGTAATAATGCCCGTTGTTCCAACTCGGATCTGCCATTATAGCTTGTCTTGAAACCTCGTTAAAAGCGATTGCAAGAGCCGAATGTCTTGCCGTAGTCGCTAAAAGTATCGCCGAAAGAACCGTTTTCGGATATTTAACGCTCCATGCCAACGCCTGCATTCCGCCTAATGACCCGCCTACAACCGCCAGTAGTTTTTCGATGCCAAGATATTCTATAAGTTTTTTTTGAGCGGTTACCATATCTCCAAGCGTAACTAACGGGAATTTAGTGGCGTAAGGTCCAGAAGTTTCGGGATTGATTGAACCCGGTCCTGTTGATCCCATACAACCGCCTATTATATTAGAGCATATAATAAAATATTTATCGGTGTCGACGCCTTTGCGCGGACCTACCATAAATTCCCACCACCCCGGTTTTATATCTTTTTCGTTATAGTAGCCCGCAACATGAGAATCTCCGGTAAGGGCGTGAAGTATTAATATAGCGTTACTCTTATCGGAGTTTAAAGTTCCGTAAGTTTCATAAGCTATAGAAATGGGTCCGAATAGCATTCCGCTTTCAAGCTTGATTTTATCCGAAAAAGCAGCCTGTTTTTTTTTTACTATTCCTACCGAATTTTCATTTTTATTAAACTTGGAATAATCGTTCATATTTTTTCCAAAGCCTGTTTTATATCTTTTATAATATCGTCTATATGCTCTATGCCTATGGAAAGCCGCACAAGATCGTCGCAGACTCCTCCTTCTTTTCGCTGTTTTGCGCTTAACTGAGCATGCGTGGAGCTTGCGGGATGGATCGCCAAACTTTTAGCGTCTCCTACATTTGCCGCATGTAAAAATAGTTTAAGGTTGTCTATAAATTGCGCTCCGGCTTTTTCCCCTCCTTTTATTCCGAATACTACCATGCCTCCGAAGTTTTTTTTTAAATAACGGCTTGCTATAGGATAAGACGGATCATCTTTTAAACCCGGATATCTTACCCATTTTACGCTATGATGCATTTTAAGATACTTTGCGGCTTCAAAAGCATTTTGACAATGGCGTTCCATTCTTATCGGAAGAGTTTCAAGACCTTGTAAAAATATCCACGCATTATCCGGCGATATGCATGCTCCGAGATTTCTTAAAGGCACAAGTCTCATTCTCATGGCAAAAGCCGGTGAATCTTGCTTTTTAAAATCATGCCCGTATCTGACGTCATGATAGCTGGAATCCGGTTCGTTGTATAATTTGAATTTCGGGTCTTTCCAATTAAATTTTCCTGCGTCTATAACGGCTCCGCCTATTGCGGTTCCATGTCCTCCTATCCATTTAGATAAGGAATGGACGACAATATCCGCTCCGTATTCGATACTTTGCAACAGATAAGGGGAGGTGAATGTGGCGTCTACTATCAGGGGGAGGTTATGCTTTCTGGCTATGCCGGAAACCGCTTCTATGTCCGTAAAATCAAGAGAAGGATTGCCGATAGCCTCTATATAAATTCCTTTTGTTTTGGAGGTAATCGCTTTTTCAAAATTATTCGGATCGTTCTGATTTACAAATTTTACGGCAATTCCAAACTGGGGAAGTATGCTGTCAAACATAGTATATGTTCCGCCGTAAAGATTTTTTGTCGCTATTATTTCATCGCCCGTAGAACATATATTAATAATCGTATAATAGATCGCCGCCGTTCCGGAAGAAAGCGCTAAAGCTGCGGCTCCGCCTTCCAATGAGGCAAGCCTTTCTTCAAGTATTTGCTGGGTAGGGCTATTTATTCTACTATAAATATTTCCGTTTTCTTTTAATGCAAAAAGATCAGCCGCATGTTTTGTATTTTTAAATATAAAAGCGGAGGTTCTATGAATCGGCGGAGCCGTAGAATTTGCAAATAAATTCGGATTGTTGCCAGAATGGAGACATAATGTTTCAAATCTATATTTTTTGCTCATAATTTGAAAACTCCTTTTTATAAAAAAATTCTATTATATAATTATTTACTTTTATGCAATAAATAGTTCCGATATAAAGAGTGTTCTGTTCGTCATATTAATACGGGATAAAAATTTGCAACCGGCAAATTGCGTATGGCGTAAAGAAATATTTCCGGTTCTGTTCAGCGAAGCGAAATTTTTTATAAATAAGGCAAAGGGAATTTTTATATAAGAAGTATTTAATGGAAGATGAAAAGATATTAATAATAGAAAGAATTAATAGCAAGCATAAACTATAGAGACTCTATTTTTTTACCGCTTTAATATGTTGGCTCGTTTTACTCTCTGCTCTATCTTTGATTACATTATATGTATTGAGTATATTTTGTTTTAGCATCTTCGCCATATCTTCTTCCCCTGATTCTAAAATTGTTTTTGCAATCTGAAGCAGTCTGAAGACTTCGAGCTGACTTTCTTTATTTGCGCCGGTCATCAGATACCGTCCTAACGCAAGCATATCTTCATAAGTGGTATCCAACGCCTGTGCTATTTTGACTAAAGTATCATGTTTTCCGGTTCGCTTGCCCAGCTTTATTCTGTTTAACGTAGGCTGAGAAACATTCGCTTTAAGAGCCGTAATATATTCGCCGCCCCAACCTTGTTTTTTCATGTAATATTGAAGAGCAGTTCTATACATTTCTTTTGGATTCATTTCTAACATAGTTTCGTATATTATTAATATTAATGAATTAAAACAATAAAAAAGAGTTGACATAATGTCATATTATATGCTTATTTATATTCCGAATAGGTAATATTGAATATGCTAATAAAAGGAGGCTTATAAATGATAGATAACAATAAAGGGGAAAAAACTGTTGAAGAAATATTATGTGAAAAATTTAAAGAGTTAAAAGAATTGGCGTATAGTTATAAAGGGCTGGAATTAATTATGGAAAATATAGAATCGGTAATAGAAAATCCAAGAAAGGATGTAATAAATATATTTACTATCGGTAAAAAAAAGCCTTATCTCATACCGTTAAAGGAAAAAAGAGTTTTTTTTAATCAATTGGATAGCTTGCTAATGGCAAGAAAAGCCTTCAGATATAAGTATAAAAATTTGCATATACTATTAGATAATGTGGAAGCGATATCCGAAGTGTCCGAAGAGAATAAACTTCGTATTTATATGAGAGGAGGCGGTAAAACCTATATTATACCTTTGGAGGAAAAAGAATCCTTTTTGGCATGTATGACTGTTTGTTTAACGGGAAAAAAGCATCTTTTAGAAAATATAGAATATAGGTTTGTAAATCAAAGAAGGTAGAGACGTTGCAGCTACAACGCCTCTACCTTTATAATCTTGTATAAGAATGTGAAAAGCGGTTTTTATGACGATTTATTAGGCGTTATTTTAAGAATTTGACCTATATATAACCGGGTTGTCGAGAGATTATTTATAGCCTGTATTTTTTTAGCGGTTGTTTTGTAACGTCTTGCAAGATCCCATAAAGAATCTCCTTGTTTGACTTTATATGAAAAGGATGTTCCGCCTCCTTTTGAGGATTTTTTATAAAAAACCGCTTTGGAGCTCGGCACTTTTAATTTCATATTGGCAAATATCATGTTGCTTTTTTTGATATTGTTAGCGTTTTTAATGCTTTTTATGCTCGTTTTATAACGTCTTGCAATAGTAGAGATGGTTTCGCCTTTTTTTACCTTATGATATATAATTTTGCGCTTATTTTTTTTTTCCCATTTTGTAGGAATCCCTGAAACAGGCAACTTGCCTATATTTGCAATTAATAGGTTTTTCTTTCCCAAAGGCGTCCTTAAAGAATATTTTTTAGGAGGCAAAACTCCGTATCTTAGCGCGGGATTTAACTTTTTTAAAACATTTTCGGAAACCGATATTAGTTTGGCAATATTTTTTAATGAAGTCTGTTTATTCACTATTGCGGTTTCGTAAAGAAGAGGAGGCTCCGGAATTATCTTATCCAATCCGTAACGCTCGGGATTTTTTATTATATGTAGGGTAGCCAAAAATCTTGGAACATATTTTGCGGTTTCCGGCGGCAGTTTTTCATAGACCCCCCAAAAATTATTCATATGTTTTATATGCTGTTTTTCTATTATTCTAAGAAGTCTGCCTTCGCCGCAGTTATATGCCGCAAGAGCCATTGGCCAATCGCCGAAAATTTCATGAAGTTTTGTTAAATAAGAGATAGCTGCTTGAGTCGATTTAATAAAGTCAAGCCTTTCGTCTATATAAGTATTTCGTTTAAGACCGAAGTTGCTTCCCGTAGAAGGTATAAACTGCCATAAACCGAGCGCTTTTGCGGGCGAAAGCGCTTTTGCGTTAAATCCGCTTTCTATAAGAGGAAGCCAAGACAACTCTTCCGGCAAGCCTGCCTCTCTTAACATTTTTACCATTTGAGGACGATATTTGCCTGCTCTTTTATAAGACCGTATAAAAAAATTCTTATATGCTCCTTTGGTCAAAAGGTGTATCTGTTTTTGAACATATTTATTTATACTGACTGTTATTACGCCTTTTTTGGAGGGGGCGTAAGATTTTTCGATAGGCGGCATCTTGGAGGAATAAATATCCATAATCCGTTTTGAAATCCAAAAGGTTAACTCTTCTTTCTGTCGAGAAGCTTTCGGATTGTCTTCCAAATTAACCTCGTCTATAAGAGCATAGGCTTTATCCAAAGTTTTCAAAGCCTGTTGAACTTCCCCTTTTCCCCATAAATTTTCGGCAGATTCGCAAAGTGCAAAAGCATCGTTAAATATTGATTTAATAGTCGGAGCAACGTTTTCATATTTGCCGGCAATATCTTCGGGAGCATCGTCAAAATTTTGCTCCTCTTCGGAAAATTCTTCGCCGTAGATTTTATTATAATAGGAATGATAGGAATTTTCGGGCTGCTGTAAACAACCGCAAATAAATAACAAAATAAAACTGAAAATTGTTATTTTCGATAAATTGTGTAAATAAGTCATTAAATAACCTCTTATGATTTTTAAATAACTCCTGGAATTTTTTGACAAAATATTTTTAAATAATAAAAGATTTCATATTTGTCAAGGGCTTACGACTATTAGAACCTTTTTTTATTATAAAATGAAATATTAACTCCGCATTTATAATAACATTTTGAAGAGGCATAGAAATTGAAAAATTTTATAAAAAACATATATTGTAAAAACAGATAGTTATCCGCATTGACTATGCGTCGCAACTCTTATATAATAAATTCATATTATTTTTGCCGATTTCGGCAGATAACAATACAATTAGGAGAACCTCATAATGATCCACCTTACTTTAAACGGCAAAAAAATAAATTATTTCGGCGAAAAAGACTTAAAGCTTATAAACTGGATTAGAGATATACAAAAAATAAAAAGCGTAAAAGACGGCTGCTCCGGTCAGGGAATCTGCGGAGCTTGTTTGGTTGAAATAGACGGCAGAGCAAAACTTGCATGTTCCATATCTATGGGAAAACTTCAAGGCGCCAACATTTTGACTCTTGACGGATTTCAGGAAAAAGTAAAGCTTGCTTTGGGAAAAGCATTTGTAGCGTCAGGAGCGGTTCAATGCGGCTTCTGTTCTCCGGGAATGCTTTCGCGCGCAAAAATATTATTAGACAAAAACCCAAATCCGAGCAGAGAAGAAGCGACAAAAGCGATAAAACCGAATTTATGCAGATGCACAGGCTATGTAAAAATAATAGACGCAATACTTCTCGCCGCAAAATCCATAAGAGAAAACAAAGAGATAAGCTTTGAACAACATGGTTTCGGCGCCTCGGCTCCTAAATATAAAGGCTTGCAAAAAGCGCTCGGCACATCCGAGTTTACGGACGATATAGAGTTTGACGGCATGCTTTACGCCGCTTTATGCTTTACCGAACATCCGCGCGCAAAGATAATAAGCGTAAATACCTCCGTAGCCAAAGCAATGCCGGGAGCGCTAAAAGTATTAACCGCAAAGGATATTCCGGGCAAAAGATATTTGGGGCTTGTAGTAAAAGATTGGCCCGTTTACATTGCCGAAGGGGAAATCACGCGTTGTATAGGAGACGTATTAGCCTGCGTTGTAGCCGAATCAGAAGAAAAAGCGCGCGAAGCGGTTAAATCAATAAAGGTAGAATACGAAGTTTACGATCCGATTACGGATCCGAAAGAAGCGCTTAAAAGCGCTATAAAAATACATCCGAACGGAAACATATTAAAGGAATCGACCATTTGCTATGGAAAGAAGATCAAGCATGTTTTTGAAACCTCCGAATATATAGTATCCGAAACATTTCAAACTCAAAGAGTGGAACACGCATTTTTGGAAACCGAAACCGGCATAGCAAGATACGAAAAGGGGATAATAACCGTCTATTCCCAATCACAGGGCATATATGAAGACAGACATCAAATAGCCGAAATGCTTAATATAGCCGAGAAAAATGTAAATATCAAACTTGTCGCCGCAGGAGGCGCTTTCGGAGGCAAAGAAGACCTTACGGTACAAGGTCATGCGGCATTGGCTTCCTATTATCTTAAAAAGCCGGTTAAAGTAAAATTAAATCGCTTTGAATCAATTAGAATGCACCCCAAAAGGCATCCGATGCAAATGGAATACAGCCTGTCCGCCGATAAAGAAGGCAAATTTACGGGACTTTATGCCAGAATTATAGGAGACACCGGCGCTTATGCTTCAATGGGTGCTTCCGTTATGGATAGAGCCGCCACCCATGCCGGAGGCGCATATTACATTCCGAATATAGACGTAAAATCGATAGCGGCTTATACAAATAACCCCGTATGTGGGGCAATGCGCGGCTTTGGAGTTAATCAGGTCACTTTCGCCATAGAAAGCCTTATAGATCAACTATGCGAAAAAGGGGAATTCGACAGGTGGGAAATAAGATACAAAAACGCTTTGGATAAAGGATTAACCGTTACAAGCGGACATAAACTAAGAAAAGAAACAGGCTTAAAAAAAGCCCTGCTTTCGATTAAAGAAGAATATGAAAAATCGGAATTTGCGGGCATAGCATGCGCCATTAAAAATTGCGGTTTCGGCAATGGCATATTGGAAAGAAGCCGCGTAAAAATTAAAATATCTAAAAACGAAAAAATAAGTATCTTGCATGGCTGGAGCGAAATGGGGCAGGGAATAGACACGGTTGCAATACAAATGCTATGCGAGAGTCTTCAATTGAAAGACGCTTCTAAAATAGAGGTTATAGTAGCCACCGAAAACGAAACTATCGGCGGCTCCACTACGGCAAGCCGAGGAACCTTCCTTGTAGGAAAAGCATTATTAATCGCTGCGGATAAACTTAAAAAAGATATGGAAAAAAATAGCATAGAAGAGCTTGCCGGCAAAATATATACAGGAGAGTATGTATGCGACTGGACAACTCCGGTTAATTTTGACGGCGAAGTAATAAGCCACTTTGCTTACAGCTTTGCAGTTCAGTTGGCGATACTTAACAAACAGGGCAAAGTCAAAAAAATCATGGCGGTTCATGACAGCGGCAAGGTAGTAAATAAAAAACTTTTTGAAGGACAAATTGAAGGGGGCGTAGCAATGGGTTTGGGTTATGCGCTTGGCGAATCGCTTCCTACCGATAAAGGCAAAATAATAAATAGCAAATTCGGAAAACTCGGGCTGCCGCGCTCCTCCGACATCCCGGAAATAGAGGCGATATCTACCGAAATATACGACTCGGACGCTCCGTTCGGCGCAAAAGGGATAGGGGAAATATCCTGCATTCCTACGGCTCCAGCGATAGCTGCCGCTTACAAAAAAATTGACGGGAAAAAACGAACAAAACTTCCGCTGTTGCCGATAACAAAAAAGTCTTAAATTTATAGAATTTGATATGGAGAACAAAAAATGTCTATAATAAACAGATTTCTTAGAATTATAATTTTAATGTATCGGAATGATCATCTACCTCCTCATTTCCATGCAAAATATGGCGGAATTAAAAAGCCGATTTAAAAAATGGGGATATATTACCGATTAAAAAATAAACGGCGGAAACATCCTTTATAGACTGTAAATAAGACATAAAAAAGGAACAAGAAAACATATATGAAATTTATAGCAGACTTCCATATACACTCCAAATATTCGATGGCTACCGCAAAAAATCTTGATCTTGAAAACCTATATATATCAGCTTCGCAAAAAGGAATCGACATAGTAGGGACCGGCGATTTTACTCATCCGGGCTGGTTTGCGGAAATAGAAGAAAAATTAATTTATGACGAAAACGGACTTTTAACCTTAAAAGAGGATATAAAAAAGGAATGCGATATATATATTCCGCAAAACTGCAAACGAGACGTAAAATTCATCTTAACCTCCGAAATAAGCTCTATATATAAAAAAAACGGCAAAACAAGAAAAAACCATAATTTAATTTTTGCAAAGGATCTTACGCAGGCAAAAGAGATAAACAGACGCCTTGATAAAATAGGAAATATAAAATCGGACGGAAGACCTATTTTAGGACTTGACGCAAAAAATTTATTGGAAATAATTTTGGAAGTAGGCAAAGAAAACTTTTTGGTTCCCGCTCATATATGGACGCCATGGTTTTCTCTTTTCGGCTCAAAATCCGGTTTTGATTCCATACGAGAATGCTTTGAAGATTTAACTGATCATATATTTGCGCTTGAAACAGGCTTGTCGTCCGATCCCGCTATGAATAGACTTGTTTCGGATTTGGACAAATATACTTTAATATCCAACTCGGACGCTCATTCTCCGGGAAAACTCGGAAGAGAAGCAAACCTTTTTGATACAGAAAAGACATATCAAAAAATAAAAGAGGCTATGAAAAGCGGAGATAAAAAAAAATTTCTCGGAACATTGGAATTTTTTCCCGAAGAGGGCAAATACCATTTTGACGGGCATAGAAAATGCGGGGTAAGCCTTCATCCGAACGATACGAAACGCCGCGACTGCTTATGCCCCGTATGCGGCGCGCCTCTTACGCTCGGCGTATTACACAGAGTAAACGATCTTGCCGACATAACCGAAAAAAGAGACATAAGCAAATTTCCCCCTTATCGCTGCATAATACCCCTTATAAATATAATATCCGAGATAGTGCAAGTGGGAGCGGGTTCAAAAAAGGTTATTTCAACATATAATAAAGCGATAGAAACGCTGGGCAACGAATTTTCAATATTAAACGCCTTAACAAAAGAGGATATAGAAAGGGCAAATATTCCGCTATTGGCGGACGCCATAGAAAAGGTTAGAAACAACAAGGTTATCCTTATACCCGGATACGACGGCAAATACGGCAGAATAAAAATTTTTGACGAAGAGGAAAGAAAAAAGCTGCTGAATCAAAAAAGCCTATTTATAATAGAAGCGGAAAAAAAAGAAAAAAAAAAGAGGAAATCTACTGCGCCATTTTTTAAAAAGGAGAAGAAACCGAATATATATCCTGACAAACCGCAAAAAATCGAAATTTTAAACAGCTTGCAGCAAAAAGCGGTAGAGCGGGATAATATTAATTTGCTTATAACAGCCGGACCAGGAACGGGTAAAACAAGAACAATAACCGAAAAAATAATCCGGCTTATAACCGAAAATAAGGTTTCATACCAAAATATACTTGCAATAACATTTACAGATAAAGCCGCAAACGAAATGAAAACAAGAATATCGGCGTCAATAAAAGGGAAAAAAATGCCGGATGTTCTTACATTTCATTCTTTTTGTTTTAAATTCTTAAAAAATATAGAGAAAAATAAAGATTATAAAATAATAAACGATTACGAGAGAAAAAAAATTATTGCGGACGCCGTAAAAAAAGCTTTGGTAAAAGAAAAAAATATTCCGTCCGCCGAAAAAATTCTTAACCTGATAAGCAGCGCAAAGCAAAGTTTGTTAAAACCGCATAATGATCTTAGCGAACAGGCGGTAGGAATTAGCGCCGAATCCTTATCCGAGGTATATAAAGAGTATCAGAATCTTTTACGGTTTTACAAAAGTTACGACTTTGACGATCTTATATTAAATGCCGCCGAAATATTAACCGAAGACGACCGGATCAAAAAGGAATGCCAAAAAAGATTTAAATATATATTTATAGACGAATATCAGGATATAAATAAAGGAGAATACCAAATAATAAAATCTATTATATCGGATAAATGGGAAAATTTTATAGTTGCGATAGGAGATCCCAACCAGTCCATCTACGGCTTTAGAGGAGCGGACGCCTCATATTTTAAGCGTTTTACAAAAGATTTTCCCAATGCAAAAGAGATAACTTTAACAAAAAATTATCGTTTCCCAAGCTATATATTAAAAGCCTCAAACCAAATTGTTGAAAATCCGAATCTTGTATCAAAAAGTGATTTTGAAGAAAAAGATAAGAAAATAAAAATAATAAGCGCAAATTCCGAAAAAGCCGAAATAGAGGCGATAGCCCAAAGAATAGAAAACATGATAGGCGGATACGGATATTCTTCCATAGATACCGGACGCGCCTCAATATCTGAAAAAAGCTTAATGAGCTTTGCCGATTTTGCCGTTTTATACAGAACCAAATCTTTTGCGAAAAATATTGCCGAAATATTTGAAAAAAGGGGAATTCCTTATCAGATAGCCCAAAAAGAGGAAATACTATCTAAAAAAGGAATAAAAGAGATATTATCCTTTTTAAAAATAATATATCAAATGGCAATTTATGCGGATATAGAAAACATAGAAAAAATCATAAAGCCGAACATAAAAAAAAACGTTATGGAAAAGTTTAAAGAATGGAGCTACAAAAACAACCTTCCGCCCAGCGAAGCTATGGAGGCGGCAAAAATTTATCCTGTAGCCGACATTTCAAATGCGAATCAGTTGAAACTATGCCAATTTTTTGGCGAGATAAAAAAAGAGATAACAGCGGTAAAAAAGTTATCCTTATCCGAACAAATAGAATACTTAAAAGAGATAGACGGGATAAAAACAGAAATAGAAAAAAGAGAAAGCGGCAGCCGAATCTATAAAAAAATGGTTGCAACGGCGGAGAGCGCAGATAATAATATAAACCTATTTTTCCAAAAAATTGCATCCTTAAAAGATGCAGACCTTTACGATGATCTTGCCGAAAAAGTAACTTTAATAACAATGCATGCGGCAAAAGGGCTTGAATTTACAACGGTATTTATAGCGGGTTGCGAAGACGGATACATGCCCTTTAAAAGCTTTCGGAGCGAAGATAATAATAAGGAAGAGAAAAGACTTTTATACGTTGCCATGACCAGAGCAAAAGAGGAGCTTTATATTACTTGCAGCAAAAAAAGAAGAATTTACGGAAAGATTACGGCAAGGGTTATATCTCCTTTTATTCAACAGATAGAGGATGACTTAAAAGAGGAGGAAACCCCTCGGACGGTTGTAAAAAAAAGAAAGAAAAAATATATGCAGCAGGAGATAGTCTTTAAAAAGTAATTATAATCGGATATAATACAGATAAAAGAAAATGACGCCGAAATATTTTGATAATATTATAAAAAAGAACCTTGACAAGCAAGCATGTTAAGGTTAAAAGATAAAAATTAAATGGTGATGCGGGGTGGAGCAGTCTGGTAGCTTGTCGGGCTCATAACCCGAAGGTCGTAGGTTCAAATCCTGCCCCCGCTACCAATAAATTTTTATCAAACAAATCCAAATTATCCAAATTCAAATCCAATTTTGTCGTCTAACCTTTTATATCTATCATTTCGGACTTTATGCTTAAATTTTAATTTTTGAAGTAATAAAGGGATTTCTCGCTTTGCTCGAAATGACAGGAATTAAGTTTTTTTTGACGGGCAATTTTTTAATTGTATAAACTGTGATTCTATATGATTGACAGCGGTTGATAATAGAAAAATGTTTAGACGCAAAAAAAAATATTATAGCTTGATTGAAAAGAGTATAACAATAATGGAATTTCGATGGAGAACAAAGTGGTTTGTTTGTTTGCAAGGCGAAAAAATTTTTAACTGGAGGAATACATGTAGTATTTAGAGGATTAAAAAATTTTTTCAACGCTGTAAATGGGTAAACAGCGAAGTTATACGCCAAAATTTTTTATAAATAAGCGTCAGTATGCGGCAAAAACTTTGCGCCAGAAAATCTGCTCATAAACTCCTGATTTACGTTAAGCTCCAAATAGGTAATCATATCCCGAATTTTATCCACAGTCTCTATAAGATGAGGCTCGGTTAAAAAGAGAACCGTCCCTTTTAAAGAGCTGTTGCCGATTGCTTTATACTTTTCAATAGGAATATTCGGAAGCATGCCGATTGCAATTGCAGATTCCGGATTAATAAAATATCCGAAGGTTCCGGCTACAAAAAAATCGGATAAAGAGGCAAAATCTATCCCGACCGCTCTGGTTATAGTTTCCAAAATAGTAAACATAGCCGCCTTTGATCTGATTAAATTATCAATATCTATGCCGCTTATAGTAATATCCGCATTTGCGCCGTATTCCCCTTTTTTTACTATTATCAGATACTTTATTTCATCTTGAATAAACAAACGCTCGGCGCATATGCTATCCACAAATTTTCCCCGCTTATCTATAAAACCGTATAAAAAAAGTTGCGCCGCAAGATCAATAAGCCCTGATCCGCATATTCCTATAGGCGGCAGATTATCTATCGAGGAAACCTCAAATTCCAATTTTTTGTTAATAACAACCTTATCTATTACGCCGGGTCCCGCCTGCATTCCGATTTTTGCCGCGCCTCCTTCTAAAGCGGGTCCTGCCGCTCCGGCGCATCCTATAAGCCAATCTTTATTTCCCAAAACAACTTCGGCGTTAGTTCCTACATCCGTAAAAATAGAAACCTCCTCCTTTTCATGCATACGGGCAAATAAAATTCCGGAAATAATATCCCCGCCAAAATAACTCCCGATATTAGGAAAAGTAAAAACATTGGCAAAGCGGTTTAATTCAAGCCCGATTTCATCCGCCTTAAAAACAGGCGGAGTATTAACCGCCGGAATATAAGGCTCTCTTATTAAATAATTTGTAGGAAGCAATAAAAAGAAATGAGTCATAGCGGTATTGCCTGCAATCGCCAAACAATATATATCTTTCGGCAAAAGGGAGCGTAAAGCGCAAAGTTTTTTTATATTATTATTTATTTCCTCTATAACAAGCCTGTTTAACTCTTTAAGCCCGCTTTTATCATCCGCATAATGAATTCTTGCAAGCACATCCGCTCCTATTTCAATCTGCGGATTAATAAAAGAGGCTTTTCCCATAACCTCTTTTGTTTCCAAATTAACAAGACAAAGAGCAATCATAGTGGTTCCTAAATCTACGGCGATTCCGGCAAAAACCCTTTTTTTGTCTGTATCCGTTGCCTTAATCAATGTAAATCCGTCTCTTTCCGCAGATAGAACCGCTTTTACCTTATAATTGCAGCGTCTTAAAATATTCGGAAGAGTCTTTAACATCTTCAAATCAACCTTAATACTATCGGTTTTAAGCTCCCTTTTTAATTCCGCCAACAGCCTGTCCGCATCGCCTCTGTTATCTTTCAAAGAAGGAGGCGCAAGATTCAATTCTAATATTTTAATCATAATTTTTATATCTTATTTATTATATCTATAATTTTATTTATAGCTGCGCCAGCTTTCTCCTTTATAAAAATATCCGTTATAGAAGAGGTTATGCCTGTCGGCTCTGTATTAATCTCTATAACTTTTGCGTCGTTAGATTTTGCTTCAAACGGTATTAAAGAGGAGGGAGCCACTACAAGAGAGCTTCCCGCGATAAGCATAACCTTACAACTTGCAATCATCTCTTTTGTTCTTTGCAAAACCATAGGATTTATAGACTCGCCGAAAAAAATACAATTCGGTTTTAAAACTCCCCCGCATTCGCCGCATAACGGAGGGATAATATCCAATTTTACATCCGAGCTTCTAAATATTTTATAACAGTCAAGGCAGGAATAGGAGGCAAACGTTCCATGAAATTCAACTACATTTTGGACTACCCGCAGCATGATGAAGGCTATCTACGTTAGAGGTTATAACCCCTTTTAATAGACCAATCCTTTCAAGCAAAGAAAACCCTTTATGAGCGTCGTTAGGTTTTGCTTTATCTATAATAGCCTTTTTCTC
>JAOZTP010000027.1 GCA_029939135.1 Desulfobacterales bacterium | reverse complement strand
AGCAAACCTAATGATATTTAACGAAAACATACTAAACCTGCCGGAAGTCGAACATACCATTGAAAAAATAAAAACTAATCTGCAAGCCTATTTTACCTTTTTAATCAATTTTAGAAGTAAAGAGGCATTTAATTACATTGATAAAATTAAAAATATAAAAGGCGGCGCCATAAAGTTTCATTCTTATGTTCAGCATATCGGCGAGCAAGATTTTTCTTCCATACTCAAATTATGCAAGTATGCGGAAGAAAAAAATTTGATAATCTGCATAGACGCCAGTTACGGCACCTTTAAAATGTATGATTATGATAATCTTAAACTTGCCGCTATCATTATAGAGCATATAAAAAAAACCCCTATAATTCTTCTTCATAGCGGAGGAAAAAGAATCCTTGAAGCTTTTTTGCTTGCCGAAAGCGGCTCCAATATATACCTTGAAACAAGTTTTACGCTTAACAGTTATATAAACTCTTCGGTAGAGCAAGACCTTGCATTTGCCTATAAAAAACTTGGCGACGGCAAAATTATATACGGTTCCGATTTTCCTTATGTGAATTTTAATGACAGTCTTCAAACGGCGGAAAATTTTTTTGATAAATACAAATTTACTTCGGGAGAAATCGAAAACATATTTTACAATAATGCAATTAAAATTTTATCCTGACCTATAAAAAAGTTTTAAAAAAAATGAAAACATTAATAATAGCCGCCCACCCGGACGATGAAGTTCTCGGCTGCGGCGGAACAATAGCAAGACATACGGCGCAAGGAGATAAAGTTTCGGTTTTATTTTTATCAGACGGCGTAAGCTCCAGAGAAAACCGGAATCAATCAATAGAAGAAAGAAACAAGTCCGCGTTTGAGGCTTGTAAAATTTTGGGAGCGGACGCTCCTATATTTTTAAATTTTCCGGATAATAAAATGGATACAATACCGCTTTTAGAGATAGCGCGGGCTTTGGAAAAAATTATAAATAAAATAAAGCCGGAAGTTATATATACCCATCATGCAGGAGACCTTAATATTGATCATAGAATTACTCATAATGCGGTAATGACAGCATGCCGCCCCCAGCCGAATTTTTTTGTTAAAAAAATTTTAAGCTTTGAGACCCTTTCCGCTACAGAATGGAATTCAAACGGCTTCGGCAGACAATTTACGCCCAACTATTTTGTAAACATTACAAAAAGTTTTAATATAAAAATAAAAGCCTTAAAATCTTACGATGCGGAAATGCGCCCCTATCCTCACAGCCGATCTTATGAAGCGGTAGAGGCTTTGGCAAAATACAGAGGCGCGAGCGTAGGCTTTAATTTTGCGGAAGCTTTTTATACGCAAAGAATTTTAATTTAAAAATGACAGGCATAAATTTTTTACATCCTTAACTGTTTTAATCAAATAATAATAACAATAGAGTAAGACAAATTAAACCGATTAATCTGCAACCAAATAAATATCAACTTCCTTTTAACCCCAAAGGAGAAATCGGACATTATAATCATAATGCCGAAAGCGTTAGCAAGATCAAAAAAATGCTTTGCCGAAAATAGAAGCAAATATTATAGAAACAGTAAAGGGGAGTTAATATTCAATCTGTATCACTCTGGACAATACGCTACATTTCTATATTTTTTATCCCAAGAAGCGTTTAAAAACCAAAATAAAGTCCTTGCGGATAAAATTTATTATTTAAATAAAATGTTAAATTGCTGCGAGCTCTATTATGAAGTAAAAATGCCGAATATATTCTTTTTTGATCATCCGCTCGGCTCTGTTATGGGGCGGGCGGTTTATGGCAATTACTTTATATTTACCCAAAATTGCACCGTAGGAAACAATCACGGTATATATCCGAAGCTCGGAGAGTATGTGCGGTTATTTCCAAATTCTACTATAATTGGAAATTCCAACATAGGCGACAACGTCTTTATTTCGGCGGGCGCTCTTGTTAAGGATCAGGACATACCGGATAATAGAATAGTGTTTGGAAAGTCTCCGAATTTAATACTAAAACAGAAGCCTCCCGAATATTTTTACGAATCAAGCCCATTTAAATATCATAAGAGAACCGCATAATTAAAAGTGGTTACGCATAAAAAAGGATGGTTGCAAAAATAATCAAAGAATTTTTCGCTTTGCTCGAAATGACAGAATGTAATGGCGAGAAGGAAGTCTTTTTGCTTGTCATTTTAATTGCAACCATAACAAACCAAAATACTTACCTTTAAAAAACTTACCGAAACATATCCGCATTACGAATCTATAGACCTTTGTTCGGGCAAAAAATAACCGTCGCTCTTATAAGCAGACTTTCAAGACAAGGAGATATATGCCTTCATCTTAAAAACTACTCAAGCAAAAGCGACGCTTTATACGGCGAAAAAAATAAGGGCGCATACTTTTTTTTTCCGAAGATGAAAAAATGGCTTCAAATACTTAATACAAGCCTATGCGTAGGAAAACCGGAAGAATACAAGCCGCTTGAATTTTTTCCGCATACCCGCCGGAAAATCCTACTGTTGCAGGCGTTCTGCTTATTTCTACGGTCTTCTCATAATCAAACGGATTATCCGCCCCCCCATGTTGTCCAAGTTGTCGGTTTTTATTGTTATATCGCAGGAAGCCTTTATTGTTCCCGCTTTGTTGGTTACTCTATCATTGTTTTGATTATCCGCCCCTTGCAGTTCTGAATATTAATTCTACCGCGCTTAAGTTTTTTTCGGCAAAGGTTTTTTCTGTTATCAGTATCATGCCGTCTTCAACTTCAAGGCTTTACAAATTTTATAATTTGTTGAATTTGTTGTGGGATATGCCTTTTGTAGACGGGCTTGCTATGTTTACCAAAGGAACGTCATTGGGTTTTTTCCCTCGCTTCGTTCGTCGAAATGACAAACAAGAATGAAATACGGCGAGATAACAGGGAAAGTGAGAGCAAAGGACGGATTTTTATTTGACAACATTAAAGTTAAAAATTATAAGTTTTAAGTCTGTTTATTCGGAATTTAACTTCCCAAATTTATTGAGCGCTCCGCTCTTTAATATTCAATAAATTTAAACTATTTCAACATGATCGCTCAACTCTCAAGCAGGCTCGGATAATTTTTTTTACTCATACAATTTATATTTTTTATTAACGGCTTTTATTTTTTTTTAATAACAAAAATTTTAATAAGAAGGCTTGGAAATGAAAAAAAGATTTTTAATGTTATTGGTTTCGGTTTTTATAATTTTTAACTTTGCATTTTTTGCTTTTTCGGCTTCGGTTCCTAAAAATTCTAAAAAACAGACTCAAGCGGGAAAGTATTTAACCGCTTTAGAAGCTTATGAAATGTGGGAAAAAAATCCGGATAAAATAAAAATCATAGACTGCCGCACTCAACAGGAATACTCTTTTGTAGGACACGCTTCTATGGCTTTTAATATTCCTCTCGCATTCTGGACGGAAAAATGGAATTCGAAAACAAACAACTATTTTTTAGCGCCCAATCCAAACTTTTTATCCGAGACGCAAAAAATAGTTAAGCAGGAAGATACCGTGTTGATTATATGTAGATCCGGCGGCAGAAGCGCTAAAGCGGTTAATCTGCTGTTTAAAGCCGGAATAACTAACATATATAATATAGTAGATGGTTTTGAAGGGGACAAACTTGAGGATAAAGGAAGCTATTTTGATGGAAAAAGGATAAAAAACGGATGGAAAAACTCCTTAGCTCCTTGGACTTATAACATGGATACAGATTTAATGTATCATCCATAATAGCGGATAAAAGAGGTTGTTTTATCGAACATTTTTTTATGATGTCATTTCGAGGAATAATTTATTAATTAAAATATAAACGTAAGAACTATTGAATGCGAAAAAAAAAGTAACCTCAGAAATAATAGCGTATTTGGAGGATTAAAACTTTTTTTAACGCCCAAAATGGACAAAATATAAGGTTGTCCGACGAAATTAAAAGGAGACACGAATTTTGATAGATTCCAATTTGATTTTAGATGACGTTGAATTTGCAAAGGCTATGCTTGAAAAAAAGGAGATTACTAACGCCGATATTGTATTTATTTTAAGAAATTTGTTGAAGATGAAATATTATCCGGCGGCGGTTAAATTCTTTTTTTCAAACAAAGAGCTTGAAGATTTTAAAAAAAATACAAATTATAAAATAGGGCTGCATCCGCTCACCGTATGCCATTTGGTAGCAGGGGCAAGGCAGAAAGGGGAGATACTTCTTGGCACAAAAGATAAACTGGGATGCGGAAACGCAAAGTATATTTTTGGATGGAAAGAGTTCGATAAGCAGGAGGTTAAAGGACATCTTAAATATACAAAAAATGAAGAGCAGGCGGAAAAGTTTGTAAAAACAAAAAAAAGGCTTAAAAGCGGACTTCTCGCTTATGCGGTAGCCCCTTTACATAAAGCGCCTTATAAGCCGGACGTAATACATGGCATATGCGACGTTTTACAATCTTATCATATAGCAAACGACTGGTGCGCCGCTTTTGACACTCATCCTTTTGAGATGAGAACAACAATGAATTCTTCGGTATGTCATGGAATAGCCGCTTGCTATATAACAGGAGAGCCTAATATTACTACTATGTGCAGCGGCAGTTATACGGCGGGAAAAACCGAGCAGGGAGAGATTAATTGGATAATGCCCGGAAGTCATATGGAGCCTTTGATAAGGTGGACTTTGGAAAGAACCGCAAGAGACGGCGGGGCATCTTTTCCGAGAACGGGCGAAACATATCCGGGCTTTGACGTATGCAAACTCTGCCCTTATTTGACTTTTACAACGCCGAAAGGAAAAAAAAATGATTAAAAAATTTTTGCCGTTTATTGTAGTTTTTTTATTAATATCCTCTTTTTCGATAATATTATTTGATAATGCCGCTTACGCTCAAATTTCGCTTGAAGAGGCGATATCAAACATTCCCGCAGGATCTGAAAAAGGGGAAATGGATCAAAGCGCTAAAAAGGGTTTTTTGGGCATACCAGGAGCTCCGAGTCCTAATCTTATGATAGGGTTTTTATGGGCAATTTGGGTAGGCTGGATATTTTCGACGGTGGGCGCTTTCGGAGGTATTATGGCTGGAGTGGGGCATATAAGCATATTTGGTCTTGGAGACTATGCAAAAACTTTTAAAACAAGCGCTCCGGAATTAAACAAGCTTGTTACAGACAGCATAAGAGTATCGAATCAGTGGCTCGTAGGTTTATCCGCTTTGGTATCGAGCATAAGCTATACAAAACAAAAAAGGCTTGTTTCCTCTCTTGGTCTGTTTTTAGGACTCGGCGCGCTTTTTGCGACTTTTTTGGTGGTGTTTACTACCGCAGGCAAGGTTAAATTCTCTCAATATCAGGGATTTTTTGGACTTATCGTCTTTATTATAGGCGGTTTTATGATCTATGAGCAGTCTCCGAGAGGGCAAAGATCGAAAAAAGAGGCGCAGGCTGCGGTCAAATCTTTTGAAAAAACCATTAAAGATAAAAAAAACATAGAGGATCAAGGGGTTAAAACTCTAAAATGGAATATTATTAAAACCGAAATATCCTTTTTCGGTCAAAAATTTACATTCAGTCCGGTCTGGGCTTTTGTAGGAGGCTTTTTTATATCTGCAATAGCATCCTTTATAGGAGTGGGCGGAGGCTTTTTATATGTTCCGTTTTTAACCAGCATAGTAGGGCTGCCTATGTTTGTGGTAGCCGGAACTTCCGCTTTATCAGTTTTAATAGGAATGACTTTTTCAATTTTCAATTTTATGGCGTTAAAAGGGGTCATAGTTTATTGGCCTCTGATAGGCGTAGAATTGCTTGGCGTTTTTGCGGGGTCTTTAATTGGTCCCAGAACCGCAAAATATATTCCGAATAGAGTTTTAAAAGGAATTTTTATAGTTTTGGCAGTATATCTTGGTTTCCGATATACTCTTAAAGGATTTTTCGGAATAACCTTATTATAAACCTTAAATGCATGTTGTTAACGCCGAATAAGGATTCGGAGAGTTTTTTAATTGCAAAAGATAAAACCGGCTTATTATGTAGAGACTCCGCAATGCCGCGCCTCTACATAATAAGCCGGTTTGTATATAATCGGACGCTATTTATAGGATTGAAAATTTTTTCAACGCTTTAAATATGATAGATAGAATATTAATATTTTTTTATAAGACTACCGGCTTTCCGTTATTGGATTATTTTGTAGGAACATTTATCCTTGCTTTTTTATGCGTGATTGTAGGCGATGTTATCTTTTTGATAGGAAAAAAAATAAATGGAAAGTATATAAAAAAGATGACGACCGAAATGAAAAAAAAAGAGGAATTGTCGATTATTGCTTATCAAAGAGGGGATAAAGCCGGATATAAAGCCTTAAATAAGGATGCGACAAACGCTTGGGGGAAAAATTTTTTTACTATGGCGGCATATTCCGCAGGTATGCTATCGCCGCTTCCTTTTGCGCTCGGTTGGATGCATACCCGTTTTTCCGACGTTGAGTTTTTATTGGCTTATCCGCTTTCTTTAATATTCGGAGAGACTGTAGGCTATACTTTTACTTTTATTCCGCTTTATATTTTATCGAGAATTATCTTTAAATATATTCGTCCTTATATTTTAAAAAATTTAAAATAAGTATGCGCTAATTTCAAATTCGAGAAAAATGTTGACAAAAATTAAAACAATTCAATAAGATTTATAATGCAAAATCCGAATTATAAAAAAATAGAATTATTACTACAATATATACTTTTAATAGCAAGCGAACAGGATGATTTTACAGATCAGAGTCTTGGAGAGATACATCTTATCAAATATGTTTATCTTGTCGATTTGGATTATGCAAAATATAATAACGGCAATACATATACAGGGTTAGAATGGAAATTTCATAATTTTGGTCCTTGGTCTATCAATCTTCATAATCATATTGATCCATCCTTAAAAGAAATTGAAGCAACTAAAAGAAACATATCGGGAAAATATGGAGATTCCATTCGATGGACTGTTAAACATACCGATAATTTTTTGGCTGATAGAATTGGAAAAGATTTAGATTTTATTGTTACAGGCTCAATAGAAACTAAAGTTAAAGAGCATGGCTCTTGCACCGAAACTCTTCTTAACGACGTGTATACAACTTTTCCTATGCTTCAAGCAGCGCCGGAAGAAATTTTGAATTTTGAATCTGCAGTTATTGAAAATAAAGAGGCTAAAATAGAAGATATTCAAAAAATGACAGATAGGCAGAAGAAAAAAAGAAGAAGGCTTATTAAAGATATAAAGAAAAGTTTTCAAAAGAGATTAAAAGATTAAAAGAAAAGCTCCGTCGCTCGAACCTCCGATATATGATGAAATTTTTTTTAAAGGCGTGGAGTATCTTGATTCCCTTGGAGGCGATCCTATAAAAGATACGGAGGGAGTTATAACTTTTTCGGACGATATTTGGCATTCAAAGGCGAGGTTTGATATTGATGGGTTCTAAAATGGGTTATAAAGAGGACGCAATTCAAAATTTTTGCGATTCTTGGTGGATAATCGACGATTCTTCCGAAATTTCTCGGGGGCGTTTAATATGGACATTTTTGCCTCATATTGATCAAATTCCTTACAGATTGGTTATAGAGAGCAGACAAGAGGCTACGAATCATAAAAACGCCCGTTTTAAAATGGAACCGTTAAGAATTAAACAACCTCAAAAGAAAAACCCTCTGCCTGTAGCGGCAGCTTCTTTATTTAAAGGGGAAGTCTCCTAATAGCAAGTAAAGCTAAAAAACGTCCCGCTATTGTTATTAGCTCCGGCGGCGAAGAAATCTCAAACAATTTAAGAATAGGCAAATCTAAATGGCAGACTTCGCCGGTTATTATAGTCGCTCCTTATTATGGGGCAGACGAAGGAGCTAAAAGATCCGGATTAAATACGGAATTTAAAAAAAGAATGCGTAAAGGTCTGTATCCTCAATATATGCTTGATATTTTACCTATAAAAAGCAAAAATACGGTAGAATCGTTTTTACGTTTAGATCATATACAACCTCTTGGCAAACATCATAACTCAATAGAATTAACGGAATATCGTTTAAGCGGCGATGCCTTAAAGATTTTTGACGAATGGTTGAGTTGGCTGATCTACGGCGGTCTTGATGATGATAGCGAACTGTATTATTTGAAAAGCGAGCTTGCCAGGTTATAGAAATATTAGATTATAAAAATGGCGTTTTATGGCGCGCCCGGCAGGATTCGAACCTGCGACCTGCGGATTCGTAGTCCGTTACTCTATCCAGCTGAGCTACGGGCGCATTACGAAATGATTTTTTCGTATATGTTATAAGCCGCTTTATGTCAAATATTATTCCTTATTATCTTCTATTTCAAGCAGCGAAGCTACGAAATTTTCCGGGTCAAATTCCTGTAGGTCTTCGATTTGTTCCCCTATGCCTATATATTTTAACGGAATTTTTACGTTGTCGGATATGCTTAAAACTATTCCGCCTTTTGCGGTGCCGTCCAATTTTGTCAAAGCCAAAGAGGTTACGTTTAAGGCTTCGTTAAAAGATTTTGCCTGATTTAAAGCGTTCTGCCCCGTAGTGGCGTCTAATACAAGCAATATTTCATGGGGCGCGCCAGGCAAAATTTTTTCTACGGTTCGTTTTATTTTTTTTAATTCTTCCATAAGATTTGTTTGAGTATGAAGCCTGCCTGCAGTATCGATTATAACTATATCTTTGTTCCTTGCTATTGCCGCTTTTATGCTGTCATACACAACGGCGGACGGATCCGAATTATGATGATGCTTCACTATGTCCGCTTCCGCTCTTTCCGCCCATATGCTAATCTGTTCGATTGCAGCGGCTCTAAATGTGTCCGCCGCGGCAATAAGAATTTTTTTATCTTTTTTAAAATATTTATATGCAAGCTTGCCTACGGTGGTGGTTTTGCCTACTCCGTTTACTCCAACGGTCATGATTACTCTCGGCTTTGATTCGGTTCGCTTTTTTTCATACTTTTTAAGAGAGTTAAAAAGAACCAACATCTCATTTGCAAGCGCTTTTTTAAAGCTTTCGACATCTTTTGCTTTGGAATTTTTTAAGGCTTTTTCAATTAATTTAGATCCGGTCTTAAATCCTATATCCGCGGCAATAAGAGTCTCTTCCAATTCCTCTATAAATTCGTCGTCTATTTTTTTTTTGCCCGCAAAGATTTTTTCAATGCCGACGGAAAGATTTTTGCTTGTTTTGGATAATCCTTGCTTAAGTCGTTTTAAAAAACTTTTCCCTATCATTTATAAAGCGTTCCCTTTGTTTAAATTATGTTAGATAACTTTGTGTTTTGTCCGTTTGCGTTGTTGAAGAAAAATTTTAATTTTCGAAATACTCTAAATTATCCGGCAAACTTTTATCATATTTTTTACAATTAAATATTTTTATATAGTTAAAGCCTGTTCTTTAAGCATTATAGGAATGCCTTCCCTTATAGGATATAAAAGAAGGCATTTTTTGCAGACTAACCCTTTTTTTTTATCTTCAGAATAAAGCCGTCCCTTGCATTGAGGGCATGTCAAATTTTTTATAAAATTTTTATTATTTTGCATGGCATTTATTACAGCTTGTAGGCGCAGTTTTTTGTCCTGTTTTTTTGTTAGATTCTTTATGACATTTTATGCAGTTTTGATGGAGCGCTTCCGCATGATAAGCGATCTCTTCCGCCGGAGTTAATTTCGGAGCGTCTTTTCCTTTTGGTTTTTCTCCGGGTTTATTGTGGCAAGCAACGCATTTGTCAACCGCAGATTCAAGAGTAATGTTATCCAAAGGCGCGCCTGTATCGTCATGATGGCAGCTGCCGCATGTAATTTGATATTTTTCGATATGGGTTGAATGGGTAAATGCGACTATAGGCTTTTTATGCTTATAGCTCGGATCTTCCATTTTTATAATTCCCTCTTGAGTCTCCTCTTCTATGGGCGCTTCGCCGGCGCCTTCAGAGGCTTCTGCGGTTTCAATAGTCTCCTCTTCTATATCTTCGGCTTCATGTTCGTCGGCGTCATGCTCTTCGGCTTTTTTTGCCGTATATATATTTTTAAAAACTCCTTTTACCTCTTCGGGAGACTCTAATTCGGTTTTGACAAGCCGATTTTCTTGCGATTCGGAGCCTTTGTGATGAGAAATTAAAGATATAAAAAGAAGAAAAATAATTACTACGCCCGCCGAAAGCAAATAAGCGGCTTTTTTATCCATTGACAACCTCCTTAAATTTATAAATTAAAGCTTTTTTGCAATATTTTGTTTATCTGTAAATATAATCTTTTATAACTCGCAAAAAATCTTAAATTGAGCAAGAAAAATTTTAAGCGCTTTCAATTTAATAAGGTTCGGCTTGCGGAGCCGAATTTTATATCGGCAGGAAATAATATAATGGAAGGAGTCAAAAGATGTCCGGTTTTTTAAAGGAGCGAAAGAAACAGAAATTTCCTCTTTTTTTTACGATAACCTAACCGGCTGAAATTTAAAATAAAATCTATCCGTTATAACAAAACATATAAGGCGTTATATTAACTTTTTGCTTGACTATTACGCTAAAATGTATTTTTACATCAAAGTGGAGTATAGTGGATATTTATAAATCAAACATTGAAAGCATGCTTATGTTCAGAGGAACTTCAAACCATACTATAGACCCTAAGGGAAGGATAATAATTCCGTCTCGGTTTCGGGAACAGATTTCCGCTTCCGGAAACGGGGTTATGGTTTCCAAGTTAGATAAAGGGCTTGTGGCTTATACTTTGGGCGAATGGAATAAAATTGAAGCCAAAATTATGTTTATGGCTGAAAAAAGCGAAAGTATGAGACGCTTCAGACGGGTTTTTATAGGCGGCGCTTTTGAATGCGCATGCGATAAACAGTATAGAATTCTTATCCCTCCTACGCTACGGGAGTATGCCAGACTTGCAAAAGAAATCGCTCTTATAGGCGTTCTTACTCATTTTGAAATAAGATCTTTTGAAAATTGGGATAATGAAAATAAGGTTATGGAAAAAGAAATGGCAAACGAAGGGGTTAGAAACGAAATAGCAAAATTAGGATTATAAATATAAAAAATGAGCTATGAGCATACAAGCGTAATGCCAAAAGAAGTTATTAATTATCTCAATTGCACAAACGGCAAGATAATCGTAGATTGCACTATCGGAGGAGCGGGACATTCAAAATTAATCTGTAAAAAAATTATTCCAAAGGGCTTGTTAATAGGAATCGATCAGGATCCGGACGCCATAAAAAACGCTTATAAGGTTTTATCCGATTGCAAGGATAATATAAGAATTTTTTATGATAATTTTAAAAATCTGTCTTCTATCTTATCAAAGGCGGGCGTTGACAAGGCGGATGGAATAATTGCAGATTTGGGCATATCTTTTAACCAGATAGAATACGGCGGCAGAGGTTTTAGTTTCCAAAAAGAGGAGCCTCTTGATATGCGTATGAATCCTGAAACCTTTTTAACCGCAGAAAAAATTATCAACGCCTTTGAAGAAAAAAAGCTTATTTCTATTTTTAAAGATTACGGCGAGGAACCAAGAGCCCGTTTTATTGCAAAAAGAATAATAAAAGAAAGAAAAAGGGAAAGAATAACTTCAAGCGCTCGTCTTGCCAAGATTGTGGAAAAAGCGGCTTATAGAAAAAAAAAAGGCAGATATAAGATACATCCTGCAACAAGAGTTTTTATGGCTCTTAGAATAGCCGTAAATAACGAGTTGGAAATATTAGAAAAATTTATTGAAAACGGAGTGGATTCTTTGGCGTCAAAAGGACGTATCTGTATAATCTCTTTTCATTCTTTGGAAGATAGAATCGTTAAACATAAAATAAGAGCTATGGCAAAAGGGTGCACATGCCCCTCCGATTTTTTGCAATGCGTATGCGGCAAAAAGCCGAGAATAAAAATAATTACAAAAAAGGCGGTTATTCCGAGCGACGAAGAGATAGGATTTAACCGTAAGGCAAGAAGCGCAAAATTAAGAGTAGCGGAAAAGATTTAAAAACGGTTTATCAACTCTTTTTATTAAAAGTGAAAAAAATAAAATGAAAAGTTTAAACAGAAAAATATCAACCGAAAAAAATAATCTAACAATAATATGGAGCGTATTTTTAACTCTTTTTATAATAGAGGCTTTTTTGTTGGTTTTATGCAGAACCGAAATAAGAAAAATAGGATATGATATTTCGGAACAAATTTCTAAAAATAAAATTCTTAAAGAGAACGAAAGAAAATTAAATGTGGAATTGGCAAGCTTAAAGTCGCCGGAAAGAATAGCCTCCATCGCCAAAAATCTCGGATTGATAATGCCGAAACAGGAGCAGATGATAAGAATGCCGTAAAATATTTTTTTGCCGCGCAACTTTAAAGAGCGGAAGCGGTAAAAACTATTAAGAGGTTTATTGATAGAACTATGACGAAAGAAAATAAAAAAAAATATATTTCCTTAAGAATCGTTATTGTAGGCGTTATGTTCGGCTTGATGTTTACGGCGATAACGGCAAGAGCCGTATGGCTTCAGGCATATAAACATACGGAATTATCCGAAAGAGCCGCAAGAGAATATAAAAGCTGCATTACCGTAATAGGAAAACGCGGAACCATATATGATAAAAACGGAATGGAAATGGCGGCAACCACAGACGAAGTTTCGATAAGCGCAAATCCGTATAAAATAAAAAATAAAAAAGAGGCTGCCAAGAAAATAGGGAAGCTTTTAAGTATAAGTCCGAAAAGGTTATTAAAAAAATTAAACTCAACAAATAAATTCGTATGGATTAAAAGACAGGCAAGCCATAGGCAAGCAAGAGATATAAAAAAGATGGATATTGCGGGCATCAATTTTTTGCCGGAACATACAAGATTTTATCCCAATAAAACTTTGGCGGGGCAGACTATAGGGCTGGCAGGCTTAAACGGTAAAGGATTGGAAGGGATAGAGGTTTATTATCATGATTATCTTAAAGGGGAAGAAAAGAAGGTAACAGGCAAAAAAGACGGCAAAAGAAAATGGTTCGATTATAACGATAATGAAGATTTTCAGTCTCAAAGCGCCGGAAACGATATTATTCTTACTATAGATAAAACAATACAGTTTATTACGGAAAGGGCTTTAAAAGAGGTTGCGGATAAACATAAGGCAAAATCCGGCATAGCGGTTGTTGCGAATTCCAAAACCGGAGCTATACTCGCCATTGCAAATTACCCTTTTTTCAATCCGAATATTTATAGAAAGTTTCCGAAAAATATTTGGCGCAACAGAGCGATAACCGACGCTTTTGAACCCGGCTCTATAATGAAGATGTTTCTTGTTTCCGCCGCTATAGAATCAGGACTTTGCACGCAGGATACCGTATTGTTTTGCGAAAATGGCAGATACAGAATAGGCAGAAACGTAATCCATGACGTTCATAAATACGAAGACCTTACGGTAGCCGATATAATTAAATTTTCTAGCAACATAGGCGCCGCAAAAATAAGCGAAATAATAGGGAAAGAAACTCTTTACAACTCGCTGGCGAATTTCGGATTCGGAGAAAAAACAGACATAGACTATCCCGGAGAAACTTCAGGAGTATTAAACCCTTTCAGAAGATGGGCAGACATAGACGCCGCTACAATAGCTTTCGGGCAGGGCATATCGGTTACGGCGGTTCAGCTTGTAGCAGCAGCTTCCGCCATAGCAAACGGCGGCGCGCTTATGAAACCCTACATAGTAGATTCTATAATAGGAACAAATGGAGAAATCATAAAAAAAATCCATCCCGAACAAGTAAGGCGTGCCATATCGGAAGAAACCGCCGCAATAGTTAGAAATCTGCTTAACAGAGCAACCCAAGAAGGCGGAACAGGAGTAAATGCAAGCTCCGATATATATGACGTATCTGGAAAAACCGGAACGGCTCAAAAGGTGTCGGAAGTAGGATATGAAAAAGGAAAATATGTTTCCTCTTTTCTCGGCTTTGCCCCTGCGGAGGATCCTGAACTTACTATACTTATTTCATTAGACGAACCTACAAATAAATATTACGGCGGAGTAGTGGCGTCGCCGGCTTTCGGACGTATAGTTCGTGAAGCTTTAGATTATCTTAACGTTCCATCGAAAAAAAAATACAAAAATTTACAACATCTATTAATAAGGAGACTGTAGGATGAGACTATCAACGCTTATAAAAAAATCGGAAATAAAAATTATAGAAATACTCTATCCGAACAAATGCGAAGTCCGTGAGAATGATTATGAAATAAAATCAATCCATTCAAACTCAAAAAACGTAAAAGAAGGCGGACTATTTATAGCCATAAAAGGTTTTAATGCGGACGGACATAACTATATTAAAGAAGCCATAAAAAAAGGAGCAAAAGCAATAATATCCGAAAAAAAAGTAAAAAACTGCAATGTTCCGGTAATAATAGTAAAAAATTCCAGAAAAATCCTTTCCAGCCTCTCCGCTTCCTTTTTTAATAATCCCGTCGAGCATCTTTTTTTAATCGGCGTAACAGGCACAAACGGAAAAACCACAGTTACATACCTTATAGAAAACATATTAAATACGGCGGGTAAAAATACCGGAGTAATAGGAACTGTAAATACCAGATATGCAGGAGCCGAAGTTGCAAATTCGCTTACCACGCCGGAAGCTTCTCATCTGCAAAAAGCCTTTTTTGAAATGAAAAAAAACAGAGTAACCCATGCGGTTATGGAGGTAACTTCTCATGCAATAGACCTTTTCAGAATTGAAGACTGTTTATTTGACGCTGTTGTTTTTACAAACTTAACCCAAGATCATCTTGATTATCATAAAGACATGGCAACTTATTGGGATTGCAAAAAAAGCCTTTTTACAAAACATATCATAAAAGGATGTAAAAAAAATAAAACCGTATCCGTTATCAACACAGATAATCAATACGGGAAACAGCTTTACCAAACCGTTGTTACAAAAAAAATTTCCGTAGGAAGCGGCGGAGATAACTTTATCGGCGCCGAATCCGTAGAATACAAAATTACGGGAATCAAAGCGGTTTTAAAAATCGGCGAAAAAAAATTTAAATTAAACTCCCCGTTAATAGGGAAGCATAACCTTCAAAATATACTATGCGCGGCAGGCGCGGGCATAGCCGCGGGAGTATCCGGCGAAGATATAATTCAAGGAATAGAAAATAGTAAAAATATACCCGGCAGACTTGAAAAAGTTTTTAATAAGGCAAAAAAACATATATTTGTAGATTATGCCCATACTCCGGATGCGCTTGAAAATGTTCTTTTAGCCTTAAAAGAATTAAAACCGAAAAAAATAATAACGGTTTTCGGATGCGGAGGAGACAGAGATAAAACAAAACGAAGCATAATGGGAAAAATAGCCGGAAAACTATCCGATCTTTGCATAATAACATCCGATAATCCGAGAAGCGAAGACCCGAATGAAATTATAGAACAGATAATAAAAGGGGTTAAAACCGAAACCGATAATTTTATAATAGAGCCGGACAGAAAAAAAGGAATAGAAGCCGGAATCAAAGCCTTAACAGGTGAAGATATATTAATTATAGCAGGAAAAGGGCATGAAACCTATCAGATAATAAAGGATAAAAAACTTGATTTTGACGATAGAAAAATAGCGGAACAGATTGTAAGCTTATGAAACTATCAATTAAAGAAATATTAAAAGCTACAAACGGCTCTTTGCTTTTTAAAAAAGAGGAGCGGTTTTTTAATAAGATTCGCATAGATTCCAGAGCGGTTTCGGATAATGATCTTTTTATAGCCATAATAGGAGAAACCCATAACGGACATAACTTCATAAAACAGGCTTTAAATGCGGGGGCAGGCGGTTTTATCATAAATCAAGACCATGCCGACAAGGTTATGCAAGAGACTCCTTTGATAGAAAAATCGGTTGTTATAAGCGTAAACGACACGATAAAAGCGCTCGGCGATCTTGCCCGTTTTATAAGAGATAAATCGGGAATATCGGTTGCGGCAATTACCGGTTCAAACGGCAAAACAACTACGCGCGAAATGACTGCGTCCATTTTAAAACGGAAATTTTCAACCCATTCCGCCAGAAAAAATTATAATAACGAAATAGGGCTTCCTTTAACTCTGTTTGAAATTGCGCCGGAAAATAAATGGGCGGTTTTGGAACTCGGCATAAATCATCACGGCGAAATGACGCGGCTGGGGCGAATATGCGCTCCTGATATAGGAGTTATATTAAACATAGGAAACGCTCATCTTGAAGGACTTGGCTCCATAGAAGGGGTTATGAAGGCAAAGACTGAGATTTTGGGACAGATAAAAAGCAAAGGAACGGCGGTTTTAAACGGAGACGACCCTATGCTTATAAACGCAATAAAAGATTATGATGGCAGAGCCGTTGTTTTCGGTTATCTTAACAAAGAAAAAAAGTATGATATAACGGCGGTTAATCCTGAAAAAAAAGAAGGGAAAATATTCTTTAAACTCATAACGCCGGATCGGCATGCGGATATAGAACTTCCGACAAACGCTTTTTTTATGATACCCAACGCGCTTGCGGCGGCTTCCGTAGGATATATAGCGGGACTGTCCATTGCGGATATACAAAAGGGGTTAGAAAGCTTTATACCGCCAAAAAATAGAATCGATTTTATAACAACCGAAAAAAACTTTACCATAATAAACGACGCTTATAATGCGAATTCGGATTCTACAAAAGCTGCATTTAGCCTTCTTTCCGGTATAAAAGGAAGAAAATTTGCAGCGCTCGGAGACATGTTAGAACTTGGCGAGCATTCCGAAAGACTACATTTCGAAATAGGGGAAGTCGCGGCGCAATCCGGCATATCAGGGCTTTTTATAACCGGAGATTTTAGCCTTTATGTTAAAGAAGGGGCGATAAATTCCGGTTTTGACGAAAACAAGATAGTTTTAGGAGACAAAGAGCAAATAGCCGTAATTTTAAATAATGTTTTAAAAGCAAAAGATACGGTTTTGGTAAAAGGCTCAAGAGGAAGCTTTATGGAACAATTAATTGAAAAAATTCGGAATTAAATAAAATGATATACCTTTTTTTATATCCTTTACATACAATATTCTCATTTTTTAACGTATTTCGTTATATTACCTTCAGAACAATCTATGCGGGACTTACCGCATTTTTAATCTGTTTTTTGTTAGGACCTTGGATAATAAAAAAACTAAAACAGATTCAAGTAAAACAATTTATCAGAGAAGAAGGACCTCAGTCCCATCAAATAAAAGCCGGAACTCCGACTATGGGAGGGCTTTTAATACTTTTTTCAATAGTAACCTCTACTCTTTTATGGGCGGATTTAACAAACAGATATGTTTTAATTCTTATATTTACCGCCGTAACCTTCGGGTTAATAGGGTTTACGGACGATTACTTTAAACAGATAAAAAAAGAGAACAAAGGGCTTAGCGCAAAAGGCAAATTTTTATTACAAACCTCGGTTGGAATATTAATCGGCGTGTTAATATGGTGTACTCCTGATTTTAGCTCCAAAATAACGTTTCCATTTTTTAAATATTTTACTCCGGATTTCGGAATATTATACATACTATTTGCGGCTTTTGTAATAGTAGGCGCATCCAATGCGGTTAATCTTACGGACGGATTAGACGGGCTTGCCATAGGTCCTGTAATCATTATAAGCGCGACATATATGCTTTTTGCTTATGTTACAGGGCATGTGAACATAGCCGAGTATTTGCACATCAACTATGTTGCGGGCTGCGGCGAGGTAACCGTTTTTTGCGGCGCTCTTGCAGGCGCTGGACTCGGATTTTTATGGTTTAATACATATCCCGCTCAAATATTCATGGGAGATACAGGCTCCTTATCTTTGGGAGCTTTAATAGGAGTTATCGCAGTAATAACAAAACAGGAATTTATGCTTGTAATATTAGGCGGACTTTTTGTTATGGAGGCTTTATCCGTTATTATACAAGTAGGTTTTTTTAAAATCAGCAAAGGTAAAAGATTCTTTAGAATGGCGCCTTTGCATCATCATTTTGAATTAAAAGGCTTGGCGGAACCTAAAATAATAGTAAGATTTTGGATAATATCTATAATATTGGCTTTAATATCTATAAGCGCCTTAAAATTAAGATAAGAGGAAAAACTTATCGTTAAAATAATTAAGGGGTTTTTCGCTTTGCTCGAAATGAGATAAAACATTTTTTTGCTTGCGATATTAAAGCTTGCGGCGAGGAAAAATTTTGGAATTAAAATCGGACACAAAAGAAATGACGCAATTACAAGGTAAAAAAATTTTAATAGTCGGGCTTGGAAAAACAGGAATAAGCTTATCCTCTTTTTGTAAAAAAAGAGGGGCGGATATTACCATAACCGATATTAATAAAAACGCCCTTGCAAAAATATCGGAGCAAGAATCCCTTTTTTTCGGCATAAAAAAGGAGATCGGCTACCATAATATCGAAACGTTTCAAAACTCCGATCTTATAATTATAAGTCCCGGAATTCCGCATAATATAAAACCGATAACCGCAGCCGCCGTAAAAAGAGTTAAAATAATCGGAGAAATAGAGTTTGCGTCTCGATTTATAAAAACCCCGATAATAGCCGTAACAGGGACAAACGGCAAAACTACGGTTACTACTCTTATAGGGGAAATGCTTAAAAATTGCGGTAAAAAAGTATTTATAGGAGGCAACATAGGAAAACCGCTTATAGATTATGCGGACGATAACAATAAAGCGGATATAATTGCGGCGGAAATAAGCAGCTTTCAGCTTGATACTATTTCCGCATTTAAACCGAACATAGCGGCTTGTTTAAACGTATCCGAAGATCATCTTGAACGTTATAAAAACTATTCCGAGTACGCTGCTTCAAAAGTAAAAATTTTTAAAAATCAGGGTGAAAAAGATACCGCCGTTATAAATGGCGAGGACATGCTTATTAGAACCTTGACCCAAAACATAAAATCGAAAAAACTTTTTTTTTATCCTCAAAAAAAAGAGGCGGGAAGCATAATAAATTTTACGGATAAAAAATTGATATTTAATTTTATAAATAAGAGCGAAAAAGATAAAAAATTTATAAACCTTAACAACATAAAATTAATCGGAGCTCACAATATAGAAAATATTGCGGCGGCAAGCCTTTGCGCTCTTGCAGCCGGCGCCGATATTAATAAAATCCAGAAAACCGTTTCCGAATTTAAAGGAATAAAACATAGAATCGAATATGTCGATACCATAAAGAACGTTGCATATTATAATGATTCAAAAGCTACAAATACGGACGCCGTATTAAGGGCGTTACAGCATTTTAACATTCCCTTAATACTAATAATGGGAGGCATAGATAAAGGCGGAAACTTTGAAAAATTAAAACCGCTTATAAAACAAAAGGTAAAAAAACTTATAGCGATAGGCGAAGCAAAGCAAAAAATAATAAACGCGTTTGCGGATATTACCGATATAATAGACGCCAATTCTTTGGAAGAAGCCGTAAGTTTTGCGCATAAAAACGCCGCGCGCAAAGACGGCGTTCTGCTTTCTCCCGGATGCGCAAGTTTTGACATGTTTTGCAATTACGCCGATAGAGGAAAAACCTTTTGCAAAGCGGTTAAGGAATTAAGAGGGTTTAAGAATGAATAACGGTAAAAAAAGAGGAGAAAAAAATAGTAAACGCTTATGTTATGATCCTTTTATTATAATTCCGCTTCTTCTCTTAATAGCGATCGGAGTATTAATGATATATAGCGCTAGCTCCGCCACTGCCGCAGCGAAACGGACGGATGCTATGTTTTTTTTAAAAAAACAGACGGCTTTTGCATTATTCGGTATAGCCGCATTCTTAATATGTTCTAACATTTCCTATAATTTTTTTAAAAAAATCGCTTATTTGGGAT
>JAOZTP010000026.1 GCA_029939135.1 Desulfobacterales bacterium | reverse complement strand
TGGCAATATCGCTTACTCCCGTATAATCTTCGCCCAGGGCGTCTTTATAAGAATATAAGAAAAACTCTCCTTCGCTGTTTTCCTTTTTATTAATAAAGCCTTCTATTTTATTTACTATATTATCTATATAATCAATATTCGCCCCTTCCGGCGGCTTTACGTTTACGTATAATCTTGTAGGAGACGCCGTAGGAAAAAATTCAACCGGACGTTCAAGCCCTATAAAAAAGAGCCAAATCATGAAAAATAAAATAAGAGATAAAAAGGAAAATATTATTGTTTTTATTCTGTGATTAAGCAGGTAGTTTAATGCGGACGCGTAACCTTCTAATATAAAGCCTTTTATTTCGATCGGCTTTTCGTCTATAAAGGTTTTGTCATCTTTTAAACCGTCTTCTATTTTTAGATGTTTATTTTTCGGTTTTATAAATATCGACGCCAAAGCCGGATTTATTACCAAAGCAACAAATAGGCTTGACGATAAAGTTATCATAACCGTTTTAGGCAGATAAGACATAAACTCGCCCATTATTCCGGGCCAAAATATCATAGGCAAAAAAACCGCCAAAGTGGTTAAAGTGGATCCTATAACAGGATACGCCACTTCCGCGGCGCCAAGTTTTGCCGCCTTTATTCTGTTAAAACCGAATTCCCTATATCTGTATATATTTTCTATTATAACTATAGCGTTATCTACAAGCATTCCTAACGATAAGGTAAGAGAAAATAAAACCACCATGTTTAATGTTATATTGAGCAGATGTAAGACGGTAAAGGATATGAGCATGGAAAAAGGTATTGATAAGGCTACCAAAATAGCGTTTCTAAACCCGAGAACAAAGAATAAAACGGCAATTACCAAAACAAATCCGGACATGATGTTGTTTTCCAAATCCGAAACCATGTTTATAATATCTTTGGATTGATCCATTAGTTTTGCGACTTCGATGTCCGCAGATAAATTTTCGGTATATTTTTTTATTATTTTGTCTGTTGTTTCTATTATTTTGATTATATTTTCGCCGGCTCTTTTTTTTACGGATATATTGATTGAGGGCATTCCGTTTAATCTAGATCTGCTTATTTCATCTTTAAAACCGTCTGTTATCTTTGCAAGCTGGCTTAAATAAACCGGCTTATTATCAAAAGAATGAACTACAAGATTATAGGCTTCTCGGATATCCTTTATTTCCCCGGGAATTCTGAGCTGATATTTTCCGCTTTTAAGATTGATTGAACCTGCCGTAGTGTTCGCATTCTCGTTCATTATTATTTTTTGAAAAGCGGTAATCGGTATTTTGTAATAAGCAAGCTTAACCGGATCCACTTCTACTATTATTTCTCTTTCTCGCGCGCCTGTTACGCTTACCCCTAATATCCCTTTAACGCTTTCGATCTCGTCCTGAATATCATCTGCGGTCTTTTTTAAAAATTTTAAGTCCTCTGTTCCGGTAAGAGAATATACCACTATTGGCATTTCCGCAAAATTTACTTCAAAAACCTGCGGATCATCTTCAAGGTCGGACGGAAGGTCTCTTTTTGCTTCGTCCGTTTTTTCTCTTATTTTATCTAAAGCCTCGTCTATATCTATATCCGAGTTAAATTCTATGTTTATGTTAGATAAACCTTCGCCGGAGATGGATAAAATTTCTTTTATTCCTTCGACTCCTTTAATTTTTTTTTCTAACGGTATGGTAATTGAGGTTTCTATATCCGGAGCGGAGGCTCCTTTATAAGAGGTCGATACAAAAACATACGGAATGGTTATATCCGGGGCGGATTCTCGCGGCATATCTTTATAACTCATAATTCCGGTAATAATTATTAACAGACAAAAAACTATTATGCTGTTTTTATTATCAATTGATTTATTTGAAATAAGCATCTTATTTAATCTTGCAGTTTTTCGAACTCGGATAAAGTTTCTATATTTTTCATAACTCTTACTTTTTGACTATCTTCGAAATCTCCCTGCCTTACAGCTATAAGTCTTTCTCCGAAATCAAGACCGCTTTTTATTTCCACATAAAAACCTTCTGAAATTCCAATATCAACTTTACGTTTTTTAGCGATTCCATTTTTTTCCACAAAAACAAAATTTCCGTCTTTTGTATTAGCAACCCCGCTTATAGGTATAACAATAGTATTCTTATTCTCTTTTTTTACTATCTCAACCCTTGCAAACATACCCGGAAAAATTAACTTTTTACTATTATCAACCTTTATTTCCAAACGATATACTTTGGCAAGATTATCCGGAACTTTAGATAAAAAATATTTTCTTCCTTTAAATGTTTTGCCGTCCAAAGCGTCAATTGTAAGAACAAATTCCTTTACATTTTTTATGTTCGCCACTTCGGATTCCGGAATATTTACTACGATTTTTATTTTATTATAATCTATCAATAGCGCTACTGGCTTGCCGTATTCAATAAACTCCCCTTCCTCTACAAAAAAGGAATCTATAACACCGAAAGCGGGCGCGCTTATTTTACATTTTTCTAAATCTATTTCGGCGTTATTTAAAGCGGCTTTTGCCATGTGAAAAGAGGCTTGCGCCTTATCAAGCTCCTCCTTATTTATAGATTTTTTTTCATACAGTTTTAATATTCTATCGTAAGCTTTTGAAGCAAGTTTAAAGGAAGCCGAAGCGGAATCAAAAGCATTTTTATATCTTTTAGAATCTACTGTCGCTATTATATCCCCTTTTTGAACCCAGCCTCCTTTTACGACATTCTTTTTTAAAATAACTCCCGAAACCTCCGCAGGTATATTATAGTCCGCCCATACTTCGGCTTGGGCAAGAAGATTCATTTTTTCTTTAATCTCTGCAGGATTTAAACTCATTGTTATTACATTTACTAAGTTTTCCGTTGTTTTTAAATCGGCTTTCCGTTCTTCTTCTATGCCGGCAGCCTTAATTTTGATCATAGTAAAAAATACAATTAAAACTATAGCAACCAACATTATTCCAATGCTAGGGATAGAAAGATTTTTAAATTTTCTTATCATAAAATTTTCCTTTTTATTCCAAAATGGAACGAGATGCGAATAACCATTATGTTTTCCGAATCATAGCGGGTAGATAAAGAAGAGATTAGGGTTGATTTTTAAATTGCGTTTCATAAAAGCTATTTTTAAAACAATAATCATGCCAAAAACTTTTATAATTTCAAAAGCATTGCCATTTATTTTTCTTTGGTAAAGATAATATAGCCTCATACAAAATTAGATAATAAGCCTCTTTTGTCTGCTCCGATCCGAATCAATTCTCCTTCCAAATATCTTTTAAGTTCTTATGTTTCTCGCCGGTATATATATCCTTTTTACGGCAATATTTTTTGCGCAGCCTCGCCATCTTATTATATAGAACGTTAAAAAAATATTATATAAAGTATAGGATAATTTATTGCAATTTGTTTTTAATATAGAAATAAACAATTCATATTTTTTTTATTCTTTAGAATAGAATACAGTCTCGACTCTGGAGGCGCCGCCTTCTACGGTTACATTTCCGGTCTTTTTATTTAAAATTATTCTGCTTCCTTCAATTGAGTTTTCATCATCTGTAACCTTACACATATCTCCTTGCAGTATTAATGTTTCGGATTTAACAATATATTCCGCATTATCGGCATATCCCGTATATTTTTCGGTTTTTATCTTAACATTTCCAAAAGCGACTATTTTGTCTATACTTCCTTTTTCTGATATTTTTCCCCCAAAAGAAACCTTATTATAAGATATGCCAACCTTATTCGCAGAAACAAACATATTGTCATATTGCGCTGTTACATTGCCGACAAACTCCGCGTAATTCTTTGCGTTATCAACCTTTAATTTATCAGACTTAACACTGATCTTTTTTCTTGTGGAATATACTTTTTCCACCGCAAAAGCGGAAGAACTTATCGCAAAGATTAAAATTATGATAACTAAATTTATAAATTTAAAATTAAAAAACCGCATTAATATCTCCGTTTAATTCTGCGCTGCCTTTATTTATATTTAAAGTCATAGAGTTAGCGCTAATATTAAAATTTTTTCCTAATACCTTAACCGCATTTTTTGAAGCGATGATATTATTTTTATTATTATAAAAAATATGTTCCGTTTTTAATATATAGCTTCCATCCGTTATAATTACATTGCCGAACGCCTCTATGTTATTTGTTTCATAATTCAATACTCCGTTATCTGCCGTAAGATTAGCCTCGGAACCGTTTTTTAAAAAAAAGGTTAAATATAAATTTTTAACTTCCGCCTTTTTTTCTTTTGCGGAAAATATAACCTCGTCAGATTTAAAAGTCCATTCTTTTTCCCCGTCCTTTGTAGCTATATGATTAATCTTTTTTAAAGAAATATCGGCATTCTTTGCTATATTATATAAAACTTTTTCCTTATTCTTTATAAAGTTATCGGAACGTAAAAAAACCGTAAATATTAACAACGGGGTTATTATTATAACTGATAGTATTAAGTATCTTATCTTTTTAAATTTATAATTTTTTCTTACTCTGATTTTCATCTGCTTATAATTAGATCGGAAAACGTCTTGCTTTTTTCTCCGCTTTTTCCTTGTTATAATCATCCTTTTTGCGTCTAAAATTTAATCATACAAGCTTTATCATACTAAATCTAAAATATCGAATAAAAAATACCATAAGCCTCCTTTTTCAACAACCGATCTTACGTTACAGATACGCCGAATTGATCTTGCCATGCTTTTGTGATTTTTGCGGATTATGCTGCGCCAAAAAAACTGTACAGCTGCGAAGCGATATGCTCAAAAAAATTATGTAGGAATGAAAACAAGGAGCAAGATAAGGATAAAGCGAAAAAGGAGTAAAAAAGAGAAGGTTATAATATCAGAAATATTAAGAAAATATCCTCATTATGGGTATAGGAAAGTAAGTAAATGGAGGTCATATATAACGTATGCGACGGGATTAAGCGCCGTTTATCCGAAACCGAATTTAAGCAGAGTATCAAAAGGGGATAGGTAATATCCATATATATTAAAAGATATAAAAATAGAGAGAGTAAATCAGACTTGAGCGGCAGATATAACGTATATAAAACTTCCTGTAGGGCGGCTATATCTTGTAGGGATATTGGATATATACAGCAGAAAAATATTATCTTGGAAAATATCAAATACTATGGATACTCAATTTTGTATTAGCGTATTGAATAAGGCGATAAAAAAGCACGGACTTCCCAAAATATTTAATACGGATCAAGGGAGTCAATTTACAAGTAAAATTTTTACCGAAATATTAAAAAAGCATAAAGCATGCATTCCAAAGGCAGAGCATTAGACAATATTTATATAGAAAGAGTATGGCAGACGGTAAAATATGAAAATATTTATTTAAATAATTACGAAACGTTAAAAAAATTAAGGAACGGGTTATCCAATTATTTTGAATTTTATAAAAAAAAAAGATTTCATCAGTCGTTGAATTATATTATGGCATAAAATTTTTAAAAAAGGCTGCTTGACGAGCATACAACAAATAATCCAATTGCACTGTCTTGACTTTTGGGCGCACTATAAATTTGTTGTGGGATACGCCTTTTGCGGAAGGCGATACTATGTTGACCAAAGGAACGTCGTTGGGGGCTTTGTCGATGCCCGATTAGTTGGACGCCGGAGCGGTTTTATCTGTTTCTATTGCGGTTGTGTCGTCCGCAAAAGTAAAAAAAGGAGCTAAAGTTAAAAGGATTATTATAAACATGAATATAAGGCATAAAGTAGGTCTGACTGATCTGATCCGGTTTGAAAGCTGAATCGAATAGTCCTTTTTGCTTTTTATGGTAGTTGAGGTTACTATGTAAAAAGATTCAATTATTCTTTTTTCCGGTTATGTATTCTTAATTATGGGGCTTTTCATCTTGGTATGGATATAATATCTTCTAAAATATCAGATACGGAATCAAGATAAAGGGAATTGGGACCATCGCAAAGCGCTTTGCTCGGATCTTTATAAACCTCCGCAAATATTCCATCCGCACCCGCCGCAACCGCCGCTTTTGCCAAAATAGGCGCAAATTCTCTTTGCCCTGCGGAACTTGTTCCGGCTCCGCCGGGGAGCTGAACGCTATGCGTAGCATCAAAAATAATAGGAAATCCCGTATTATCCTGCATTATTTTAATGCCTCTGAAATCTACCACAAGGTTGTTATATCCGAACATTGTTCCTCTTTCGGTAATTATTATTTTTTTATTTTTAAAGGAGGTTGCCTTTTCCGCTACGTTTTTAATGTCAAACGGAGATAAGAATTGTCCTTTTTTTATATTTATTATTTTGCCGGTTTTTGCGGCTTCCGATATTAAATCGGTTTGTCTGCATAAAAAAGCCGGTATTTGTATTATGTCTAATGTTTCGGCTGCAGCTTCTATTTCGCTTATTTTATGTATATCGGAAAGTATCGGTATGTTTAATTCCTTTTTTAAAGCGTTAAGTATTTCTAACCCTTTTTTTATGCCTGGTCCTCTGTAGGAATTTATTGATGTTCTGTTAGCTTTGTCATAAGAGGCTTTGAATATAAAAGGGATGTTAAGCCTGCTTGTAATTTCTTTTAAAGAGGAAGCTATTTCATAAGCCGTTTTGTAATCTTCCAAAACGCATGGTCCGGATATAAAAAGAAGCGGGCAGCCTTTTCCTATTTTTATATTTTTGCATTTAACTATGTTTGCCATAATTTCCTCGTTATTTTTTTTTATTATGAAATTTCTCTTTGCCGCTTTTTTTGAAATTATATCGGCAAAAGATGTCTGCGGAAATAAGAAGCCTGTTTTGTAGAGATAAGCGATAAAACAGGCTTCTTATTTTAATGATTAAACTTTTTTTGTTTATATTTTTATTAAATATGACGGCGGAATAATCTGTTTTGTTTTAAGACAAAACAGATTAGCCGCCGGTTTATTAAAAAAATAGTGGATTACGTCGCTGTGTTTATAAGTATTTTTTCTATAAATTCCTGTATATCTCCGTCTAATACCGCCGTTATATTTCCTTTTTCATAATCGGTCCTATGATCTTTTACCATCTGATAAGGATGCATTACATATGATCTTATTTGATTTCCCCATGCTATTTCGCTTTGATTATTATGTATTTCTTTTTTCTTTTCGTCTAATTTGCTCTCTTCAAGTTTATATAAGCGGGACATTAAAACTTTTGTAGCTATTTCTCTATTTCTGTGCTGAGATTTTTCCTGCTGGCAGCTGACTATAATTCCGGTAGGCATGTGTGTTATTCTAACAGCGCTGCTTGTTTTATTAACATGCTGTCCTCCCGCGCCGCTTGCTCTAAAAACGTCTATTCTTATATCGCTTTCATCTATATTTATATTTATTTCTTTGGATATTTCGGGATAAACCGCTACGGAAGCAAAGGAGGTGTGTCTTTTTCCGTTTGCATTAAACGGAGATATTCTTACAAGCCGATGAACTCCTGTTTCAAATTTAAGATAACCGTAAGCATATTCCCCTTTTATAGAAAATGTTACGCTTTTTATGCCTGCCTCGTCTCCATACTGAATATCTATTATTTCGGAATTATTATATCCTCTTCTTTCCGCCCATCTTATATACATTCTAAATAAAATTTCCGTCCAGTCTTGAGCTTCTGTTCCGCCAGCTCCGGAATTTATGGATATAATAGCGTTATTTTTATCATCTTTACCGTCTAAAATCATTTGGACGGAAAGTTTTTTTATTTTTTTTTCTATTTCTTTTATTTCGTTATACGCCTCGTTATAAGATGCGGTATCTTTTTCTTCTACGGATAATTCCAAAAGTATTTTGGCGTCTTGAAATTCATTTTTTAAATTTTTAAATTTTTTTATTATTAAAGATAGATTAGCTCTTTCTTTTAGTATTTCGGTAGTATTATCAAAATTATTCCAAAAACTATCTTTTTTAATTATATTTTCTATCTCCAATAATCTTTTTTCTTTGCTTTTAATGTCAAAGATAGTCTTCTAATTGTTTGAATTTGATATAAATTTTTTTTATTATCTGGTTTATTTCAGTATCGGTTACTATGTTCATTTTTTATCTCCGAAAAAAAATCTGTTTTTATAAATTATAGAGGTTGAATTAAACGTCTATAAAGAGCGGATTAAATAATTATGAGATTTTTCCTCTTATATTATATATCAAGTCTGTTTACTTCCAACGCATTGTTTTGAATAAATTTTCTTCTCGGAGCGACTTCGTCTCCCATAAGAAGAGAAAATGTTTCATCTGCCTCTATAATATCCTCTATTTTAACTTGAAGCAGATTTCTTTTTTCAGGATTCATTGTTGTTTCCCATAATTGACTGGGATTCATCTCTCCGAGACCTTTATATCTTTGAAAGCTTAATCCTTTTTTACCTTCATTTATAACTGTATTAAATAATTCTTTTATATTTCCGGCAAATTTCGGGTTTTCTTTATTGTTCTTTTTATAAACTTTAAAAGGGGGTTTATTATATTTTGCAATTTTTTTGTTTAAAATAACGCATTTCTGATAATCGGTTGAATAGACCAAATCCATGCCTATTTTTATAATATTTATTTTATCTTGGGAAGAAAAAATCTCTACGTTATATACGTTTCTTTCTTCGTTCCATGTTATATCGTTTTTTAAGTTATAACCGTTTTTTGTTATAATATTTATAAGAGATAAAACTTTATCTTTATCTTTTAAAAATTCTTTGTTTTCCAGCCCTTCGTTTAATAATATTTCTATAAAATCCTGGGGTATTCCTCTTTTTTCAAACTTAAAAATAGTATCGAAATATTTGGAAAGGTCTTCTAAAAACATATTAAGGGCACTATCGGATAAATTTAAAACTCCGTCTTTATTTTCTGCGACAATATTTTCGCAAACTCTGTTAAATATGTAATTATTTAACTCTATTTCATCTTTTAAATATATTCCGCTTTTATTGCTTCCAACCCGAAATAAAGGCGGCTGAGCTATATATAAGTATCCTTTATTTATTATATCCGGCAGTTGTCTATAAAAGAATGTAAGAAGTAATGTTCTTATATGCGAACCGTCAACGTCGGCGTCCGTCATAATTATTACTTTATAATATTTTATTTTTTCTATATTATATTCATTATCGCCTACGCCAGTGCCTAATACCGTTATTATGTTTTTTACTTCTTCGCTTTTTAAAATTTTATCAAATCTTGCTTTTTCAACGTTTAATATTTTTCCTTTAAGGGGCAGTATTGCCTGAAATTTTCTATTTCTTCCCTGTTTTGCGCTGCCTCCGGCAGAATCTCCTTCCACTAAAAATAGCTCTCTTATTTCCGGATCTTGTATTTGACAATCCGCAAGTTTTCCGGGAAGGGAAGAATCTATAAGAGAACCTTTGTTCCTTGCAATATCTCTTGCTCTTTTTGCCGCGTCTCTCGCTCTTGCGGCATTTATGGATTTGTTTATTATCTTTTTTGCAATAGATGGATTTTCTTCTAAAAATATGTTTAATTTTTCCACTACAAGAGACTCTACCAATCCTTTTACTTCGGTATTGCCTAATTTTGTTTTTGTTTGACCCTCGAATTGAGGAGATTTTAATAGGATGCTTATTACTGCTGTAAGCCCTTCTCTAACGTCGTCTCCAGTTACTTTGTTTTTAAAATTTTTTAAAAGATTAAATTTTGCGGCATGTTGATTTATCCCTCTTGTTATAGCGCTTTTAAATCCGCTTAAATGGGTTCCGCCCTCCATTGTATTTATGTTGTTTGCAAAAGATATTATATGCTCTTTAAAAGTATCGTTATATTGAATGGATACTTGTATATTTATATCTTTTTTTGTTCCCTCTATAAATATAGGCTCATGTATTGCGTTATTTCTTTTATTTAAAAATTTTACGAAAGATATTATTCCGCCGTTGTATAAAAATTCTTTTGTATCTTTTGTTCTTTCGTCTGTTATTATTATTTTTATTCCTTTGTTTAAAAACGCAAGTTCTCTTAATCTTCTTACTAATATATTATATTTAAAATCATCTGTGGTAAATATTTCCATGTCCGGAATAAAATGTATTTTGGTTCCTACTTTTGAAGTAATTCCTTTTATTTTTAATTCGCTTGCTTTTTTTCCTTTTTCATAAGACTGATAATATATGTTTCCGTTTGTATATATTTCAACTTCCAATAATGTAGAAAGAGCGTTTACTACTGATACGCCTACTCCATGAAGCCCTCCGGATACTTTATAGGCTTCGTTATCAAATTTACCTCCTGCATGAAGTTTTGTCATAACAACTTCCACCGCAGGTATTTTTTCTTTTGCATGTATATCTACGGGAATGCCTCTTCCGTTATCAGTAACAGATATGCTGTTATCGGTATGTATAACCACTTCTATTGTGTCGCAATAGCCTGCCACAGCCTCGTCTATACTGTTATCTACAACCTCATATACAAGGTGATGAAGTCCTTCGGAGTCAACGTTTCCTATATACATAGAGGGTCTTTTTCTTACCGCTTCAAGACCTTCTAATATTTTTATACTCTCGGCGTTATAATTATTTTCTTTCATATTTTTATATTTTTTTAATTTAGATGCTTAATAATAGTTAACCTTAATTAAGATATTAAAATAATTTATTTTTATATTTCCATAGGCATAATTGCCGTTTTAAAGGTTTTATCGTTTTCCCCTTCTATTAAGCAGGGTTTTTCTTTGTTTTTTATATATAATACTATATTTTCGTCCGTTATAAGATTCATTAAATCTATAAAAAATTTCGAGTTAAAAGCAGCTTTAAATTTTTCTCCTTTATATTTTATATCAATTTCCTCTTTTGATTTCCCTTTTTCATAATCTGCGCCTGATATTATTAATTTATCATTATCAAAATTAAATTTAACGCTTTTATAATTACCGTCCGTAGAGGATAAGATGGACATTCTTCTTAATACCATAGAAAATATATTTTTATTAATTATTATATTATTACAGCCGTCCGTTTTTAATATATCTTTATATTCCGGAAATTTTCCTTCCAATAATCTTATAGTTATGGTTTCATTATTCTTTTTTAATATAAAGTTGCTTCCTTTAAATCCTATTTTTATTATAATTTCATCATTTATAAATTTTAATAATTCGGATAATCCTTTTTTCGGTATAATATGAGGCTTTTCAAAAGAAATATTTTTATTGTCTTTATATGTATTTTTCGATCTTGATAATCTTCCTCCGTCTGTAGAGGTCATTTCAATTTTTTTATTTTCGCCTTCTTTTGTAAGACTAAAATATACTCCGTTTATGTAAGCCTTCTTTTCATCGTTAGTGGTTCCTATCAATACTGTTTGGCTTATCATTTTTCGCAAGTAAAAAGAATCTATTTCAAGATAGTCAACCTGTTCTATTGTAGGATTATCAGGAAACTCTTCTTCGTTCATGCTTACAAGATTAAACTCTATTTTTCCTTCCCCTATTTTTATATTGTTATCTTTATCCTTTGTTATTAATATTTTTTCGTTCGGATATTCTTTTATTATTTCAAAAAATGTTTTGGAATTTACGGCGATTATGCCTTTTTCTTCTATAATGGCGGGATAAATTCCTTCAAATCCTGTTTCAAGGTCGTTAGCTTTTATAGAAATAGTATCGGATGATTCGGTTTTTATTAAAATGCATGATGTTATAGCAAGATTCGTTTTTCTTCCTGTTATTCCCTGAAGATTTGCAATACATTCTAAAACATCTTTTTTATTTATTATAAATTTCATCTTTATACCTCTTATAATAATTTATCTTTTAAAATTAATATCTATTATAATACTATGTTAATAATTATAATATCTTGTTTAACCTGTTTATTTTTTTATAAAAAGATATATTTTTTTTGATTATAAAAAGGTTGTTATTTTATTAATATTTTACTCTTTTTATAGGCTTTAAAAAAACCTGTTTAAAACCTGTTTAAAATTTGTCATTTTTTGAACATTTTTTTGAACATTTTTTTGAAAAGTTTGGCAAAGCAAAAAAATCTTTATTATTAAAAAAAATATCTCCGTTATAGAGTTTTTGTTTTATAATTTTATTATTTGCATATATAACGTAGTTATAAAGCTTTTTTATATTAAAATTTAAAAAAAGTATAATATTTTAATATATATAAAAAGACAATAAAAAAAAGGAACTATTTATTGTCAGTAATTTAAATATCTGTTAATCGGATATTTAAATTGTAAAAATTTTCATTGCTACGCTGATAGAAAATATGAGGCAAAAAACGGTTTATTGAGATTAAAGGTTAGTATAAATAAGAAGTTTTTTCTATTAAGCGGAGCGGGAAATATTTTTATATCTTTTAAGAGTTTATTTTGGTTTATAACGGAGTAAATAAATATGGAAAATAAAAATTTTTCAGGAACTAATAGTTATATTATTGATGATGAAGTTGATAGAATAGTTAATATATCTATTGAGTTACAAATGCCTCTTTTACTTAAGGGAGAGCCAGGAACAGGCAAAACAATGCTTGCTCATGCAATAGCAAAACACCTTAATATGTCGCTTATAGTATTAAATGTTAAATCTAGTATGAAGCTTATAGAGGCTCTTTATCAGTATGATACGCTTACCAGACTTAACGATAGTAGATTTAAAGATTCAAAAAGAGACGTAAGTAATATAGAAGATTATATAAAAATGGGTAAAATAGGACAGGCTTTTACAAGCGATAAAAGAGCCGTTTTATTAATAGATGAAATAGATAAAGCGGATTCTGATTTTCAAGACGATATGTTGGACGTTTTAGATCAGATGGAGTTTGATATTATAGAAGTAGATAAAATAATAAGCGCAAAAAATAGACCTATTATAATTATAACCTCAAATGCAAAAAAGGATCTTTCGGATCCTTTTTTAGGAAGATGTAATTTTCATCATATAGCCTTTCCTGATCCTAAAATGATGAAAAAAATTATAGATGTTCATTTTCCGAATTTAGAAAAGAGCCTTGCCGAAAACATAATAAAAATTTTTTATCAGTTAAGGGAGTTGGAAGGAATAGAAAAAAAACCCGCCACAAGAGAATTAATAAATTGGATAAGGGCGCTTAATGCGGATTCCGATTTTAATAAAAAGAATTTTTTTTCAGGTGAAGTTCCTTTTTTAGGGGTTTTATTTAAAAAAAGCGGAGATTACAATAGGGCTTTGAATATTCGTTCCAGAAGACGCTTCTAAAAAAAATGGATATATAACTTCGTAGTTTGTCCGTTTTGCGAGTTGATTTTTTTTATTTTAGATCAAGGAGCGAAGCAAGGAAAAATTTCATAGTAATAAATATAATTATAGGAAATTAAGAAATGATAAAATATACGACTCAGATGGATGCCGCAAGAAAAGGTATAATAACAAAAGAAATGGAAATAGCGGCAAAAAAAGAGAATATAAATATAAAAGAATTAGCCTCTAAAATAGCCGAAGGAAAGGTAATAATACCTGCAAATAAGGTTCATAAATCTCTTGATCCTGAAGCTATCGGCGAATCTATGAGAACAAAAATAAACGTTAATTTGGGAATTTCAAAAGACTGTTCCGATATAGAATCCGAGATGGAAAAGGTAAAGTATGCTCTTATGCTTAAAGCCGAGGCTATAATGGATTTAAGCTGTTTTGGCAAAACAAGGGATTTTAGACGAAAATTAGTAAAAATGTCGAGCGCTATGATAGGGACAGTTCCGATTTATGATGCCGTAGGTTTTTATGATAAAGAATTGACAGATATTACTGTAGATGAGTTTTTTAAAGTGGTTAAAACTCATGTAGAAGACGGAGTTGATTTTTTGACAATTCATGCGGGATTAACCAAAGATGTCGCTAAAAGTATAAAACTCGGGAAAAGAAGAACAGGAATAGTTTCAAGAGGAGGCTCTTTATTATATAGATGGATGGAAGCAAATAACAAAGAAAATCCTTTTTATGAATATTATGACAGACTTCTTGATATATGCGTTGAATATGACGTTACTTTAAGTTTGGGAGACGGATGCAGACCCGGAAGCATAGACGATGCTACGGACATAACTCAATTACATGAGATGATAAAATTGGCGGAGCTTACAAAAAGAGCATGGAAAAAAAATGTTCAGGTAATGATAGAAGGTCCAGGTCATGTTCCTCTTGATCAGATAGAAGCAAATGTTGTTTTACAAAAATCTTTATGTTTCGGAGCGCCTTTTTATGTATTAGGTCCTATTGTAACGGATATAGCTCCGGGATACGATCATATTACAAGCGCTATAGGCGGAGCTATTGCAGCGGCAAAAGGGGCGGATTTTTTATGTTATGTAACTCCTGCAGAACATTTAAGACTTCCTACTTTAGAGGATATGAAAGAGGGAATTATAGCCGCGAAGATAGCGGCTCATGCCGCGGATATTGTAAAAAAGGTTTCCGGCGCAAAAGATATGGACGATAAAATGTCTTCCGCAAGAGCGGCTTTAGACTGGGATAAAATGTTAAAGCTTGCAATTGATCCAGAAAAAGCAAAACAGTATAGGGAAAGCTCTATGCCGGAAGATGAAGAAACATGCACTATGTGCGGTAAGATGTGCGCCGTAAAAAATATGAATGAAGCTTTAAAAAAATAGGCGACAAAGAATTTTGTTTATTTACATGATATGCAAAATTTCTAACAGCAGAAAACCGGCGCAATATAAGGCTATGCAAGCATCTTGATTATCCTTTAATAACAGCCAAAGGTTCAAGCTCTTCTATAATATCTACAAGATCAGCCTGATTTTTTATAACGGCGTTAATATCCTTATATGCTCCAGGGGCTTCGTCCAAATCTTTACTATATATTATAGAATGAAAAATACCCTTTTTATCAAGCAGTTCAACTTCTTTTTTAAAATTAAGGTTTTTAATCGCCTGTTTTCTTCCGAGTCTTCTTCCCGCTCCATGAGAGCATGACGTAAAGCTTTCCGGGTTATTTTTTCCTTTTACTATAAAACTGTTTGTTCCCTGAGATCCGGGTATTATGCCGATTTTTCCTTTTTTTGCAGAGGTCGCCCCTTTTCTATGGATAAACATATCTTTTTTAAAATGTTTTTCATAAGAGGCGTAATTATGAGCTATATTAATCAGAGGCTCGTAGTTTATATTACCCGCAACGTCCGCAAAAATCTCAAGAGATTTTTCCATCATAGCTTGCCTGTTTGCAAAAGCAAAGGCTACGCAATATTCCATTTCGGCTTTATACTGCCGCCCCTTTTTATTATCTATAGGCAGATAAGCAAGCTGCCTGTTTTTTTGTATTGGATTTGATAATTTTTCGTTAAATTTTATTGCATAACGATTATATGTATCGGCTATTTGTTTTCCGAGATTGCGGCTTCCGGAATGTATCATAATCCAAATATAATTATCTTTTCCTTTTTGAAGTTCTATAAAATGATTTCCGCCTCCGAGAGTTCCGAGCTGTCTTATTGCTTTTTTATATTCTTTACATGCTATAGGAGTTGATTCTTCGGATAATATTTGAGGCATTTTATCCTTATATATAGGATGTGAATGCCATTTAAAGCCTGTAGGTATGGAGGATTTTATTTTATATATTATAGTTTCAACCTGTTTTTTTTCCAAATTATCAATATCTGTTTTTACGGCGCATACTCCGCAGCCAATATCTACCCCTACCGCATTCGGAATAAGAGCGTCCTTTACAGCCATAATTCCGCCTATAGGCATGCCGTAGCCTTCGTGAACGTCTGGCATAATCGCTATATGTTTAAAGGCGCAAGGGTGGTTTGCAAGATTTTTTGCTTGGCGCAACGCTCCTTCTTCAATCTTGTTTGTCCATAATTTTATAGGCAGTTTTTCGGTTTTGATTATCTTTTTCATATAGATAAGATAATATAAAAGAGTCTATTTAATCAAGCAATAAATAGGAATCTCCATACGTTATAAAAAATAAGAGACGGTTATTTATAGAGGTTTGACATTGGCTCGGTTTCAATATATTTGCTTATAAATTAAAATAAAAGCGAATTATAAGGTTATATTAGGCATTATTTTAAACTAATATTTGAATTAAGGGAAATTATCATGAAAAAAATTACTTTGACGGTTATATTGATTATTATATTGGCAATATCCGTATCTCCGATATTGGGAGGTTTTTTGACGGAACGAACCATAAAACGCATTGCAAGCGATATTAACAGCGAATATTCTAATGTGGGAGACGATATTTCCATTGAAATTATTCGGTATGACAGAAAACTTTTTTCATCTCAAATTGAATGGAAAATAAAGTCCGATTTTTTAAAACAGCTTTATGATATTGATGAAGTTTTATTTACGGAGCATGCAAAACATTGGTTTACGGGCATTGTATCTTATACGAGCCTTGAAAAAAACGATTGGTTTGAAGATTTTATAAACGACAAGCTTGACGGCAAAAATTCTTTAAAAATAAGAACCAAGTATAATTATATCGGCGATATAAAAAACATAATAACCATAGATAGCTTTGTTTTAAAAAATGGAAAAGAAACATATAATTTTATGCCCGCAAAAATTTATGTTTCTTTTGATAAAAAATTAAAAAACGTTTCCTTTAAAGCCGATTTTAAAGGCTTATCCGCCGCGGACAAATTAATTTTAAATGATATTTCGTTTAAATCAAAAAGTAAAAAATTAGCGGAGTATATTTGGACGGGCGATACTATTTTAAGCGTTGGAAATGTATATGTAAAAGATTTTAACAATTATTTTGAAATCTCCGGCGCAAAAATTGATTACTCGGTAGGGTTTGATAAAGCAAAAGATACTTTATCATTTACAATCGGCTCCGATTTTGAATCCGCGCAATTTGAAGCGGAGGAAGAAGTGGAAGAGATTAAAAACGCATCTCTTAAATTAGAGATAAACGGCGTAAATGCAAAAGGATATAATAACCTGATGAAAACCTATTATCAGAGGATTTATAACGCTGCTAAACATCTTGAAAAGGGGGAAGCTTTTATTGAAAAACAGGCGGTTTTTTTTGAGGCTCAAATGTTTGAGGCGTATGAAAAACTTTTGAAAAAAGGGCTTGAAGTTAAAGCTTCCATTTTAAAAGCGGAAGTAAAGGAAGGAGAAATAAAAGGGGATATTAGCTTGACTTTAAAAAAGAATATAACCTTTATGGCGCTTTTTTCCATTATAATAGAACCTTTAACAGCTCTTGACCTTGTTGATCTTAAATCGAATATTGTTCTGCCTTATGAGCTTGCTATAGAAGAGCATGATCTGCTTTATCCCGCATATCCGGGAATGAAGACAGGACTTTTTGTAAAAAAAGGGGATAATTTGGCTCATAGCGCCGAAACAAAGGATGGAAAACTGATTTTAAACGGAGAGGAAGTAATGTTGGAATAATAGGGGCAAAGAGTAGAGAGGTTGCGCATAACGGCGCAAAGGAATTTTTTCTATAAATATTAAAAAGTTAATTATTAGATATAGGAAAGTTCCATTATAAAAAAATAATTAAGGGATTTCTCCTCGCTACGCTCGTCGAAATGACATGGCAAAAATCAGATATGTCAACAGGACGGAACAAAAATTTTTTTCCTGTCATTTCGAGCAAAGCGAAACCCAACCCATTAAAAATTTCGCATAACGAAAAAAGTGCGAATTATAAAATTATGAGTTAAAATTATTATAAAAGCCCGTCAAAAAAGTCGTTTCCTTTATCGTCCGTTATAATAAACGCCGGAAAATTTTTTACCTGTATTGCATAGACCGCTTCCATTCCAAGTTTCGGATATTCCAAAACCTCAACCTTTGTTATACAATCTTTTCCCAGTCTTGCGGCGGGACCTCCGATTGAGCCGAGATAAAATCCTCCGTATTTTTTACAGGATTCTATTACCTGTTTAGAGCGGTTGCCTTTTGCAAGCATTACCATAGAGGCGCCATGTTTTTGAAAAACCGGAACGTAAGCGTCCATTCTGCCTGCGGTAGTAGGACCGAAGGAGCCGGACGCCTCCCCTTTCGGAGTTTTTGCGGGACCAGCATAATATATAATATGATCTTTAAAATGTTGCGGCAAATCGCCCGTATCATTTAAGCGTTGCATAATTTTTGCATGAGCAATATCTCTTGCAACCACTATTTTTCCGGAAAGGCTTAAGGCTGTTCCTACCTTATATTTTGAAAGAGTTTCTGTAAGTTCCGTCATTGAAACATCCAAATTTATCTTTACCGCTTTGTTTTCTTCAACCGCCTCGGGGGTAAAATATTTTGCGGGTTCTTTTTCTAATTTTTCCAAAAAGATACCCTCTTTTGTGATTTTGCCTTTTATATTTCTATCTGCGCTACAGCTTACCCCTATGCCTATAGGACATGAAGCTCCGTGTCTCGGAAGTCTTATTGCCCTGACGTCATGACAGAAATATTTTCCTCCGAACTGCGCTCCTATTCCCGAATTTCTTGTAATTTCAAGCAATTTTTTTTCCAATTCCAAAACTCTAAATCCTATGGAATCATCGCCGCTTTTTGTCGGGATATTATCAAGATATCCGGCAGAGGCGAGTTTTACGGTTTTTAAATTAAATTCCGCAGATGTCCCGCCTATAACTATGGCAAGATGATAAGGCGGACATGCGGAGGTGCCTATAGCCTTGATTTTTTCGGTTAAAAAATTCAATAAGGTTTCGGGAGTTAAAACCGCTTTTGTTTGTTGAAAAAGAAAAGATTTATTTGCGGAGCCCCCTCCTTTTGCAATAAATAGAAATTTATATTCGTCGTTGTTTGTAGAATATATCTCTATTTGAGCCGGAAGATTATTTCCGCTATTTTTTTCTTCATACAAATCTATAGGAATATTTTGAGAATAACGCAGATTATTATCGGCGTAGGCGTTAAAAACCCCTTTGGATAGCGCTTTTTCGTCCGAACATCCAGTATATACTCTTTCTCCTTTTTTTCCCATTATAATAGCGGTTCCTGTATCCTGACACATAGGATAAACTTTTTTGGCGGATATAACCGCATTTTTAAGCATTTCTACGGCTACATACTTATCGTTTGCAGAGCTTTCATCATCCTTAATAATTGCTGCAACCTGTTTTAAATGGCTTCCCCTTAAATAATGGGAGACATCCGTAAAAGCTTCTTTTGCAATAAGGGTTAAGGCTTCGGGAGCTATTTTTAAGATTTTTTTGCCTTCAAATTCGGATAAGCTTATATAATCTTTTGTAAGTAGCTTATATTCGGTTAAATCTTCTTTAATTTTTAATATTTCCGTATAATTAAAATCGTTCATTATATTTTACTCCTTTAAAAATTTTCGGCTTTTTTATCCGTTTATATCGGTTTTCGCTTAAAAATTATAGTCTTTTATTTGATAATGTTTTATCAGACATATTATAATTCGGATAAAGAATTTTATCAAAATTTTTTTTATCCGATAAACATGAGATCGGACAGTTAAGAGTTTTTTTTCGTTGCGCTTCTCAATATTGTAAGTAAAAAATAAAATTGGTTTTTTGTGCGTAAAAACAGCGGATATTTTCTTTACAGATAGAATTTATCTAAAAAATAAACTCTTTCTATCCGAATAAAAATATGTTATCAAGAAGGGTTAAGCAATGATCGCAAAAACAAAATTAACAAGAGGCAAAAAAATTAATATTATTAATACAATAGAGGAGATGCAAAAATTTTCGGCGCAGATTAAAAAATCCGGTAAAACAAGCGCTTTGATTCCTACTATGGGGTATCTGCACGAAGGGCATCTTTCTTTGGTAAGAATAGGACAAAAGGTTTGCGACATAACTATAGTCAGCATATTTGTAAATCCTACTCAATTCGGACCTGCCGAAGACCTTGATTCATATCCGAGAGATTTGGAGAGAGACTGCGCTTTATTGAAAAAAGAAGGGGTTGAAACGGTTTTCGCGCCGACGCCAAAGGAGTTATACCCTGCGGGGTATCAAACCCATGTTAACGCTTTAAAACTATCCGAGCATCTTTGCGGCATTTCAAGAACGGCTCTTTTTAAGGGAGTAACAACGGTTTTAACCAAACTATTCAACATAGTAGAGCCGGATAAAGCGGTTTTCGGCAAAAAGGATTTTCAGCAGTTTGTTATAGTTTGTCAAATG